>DATAAU010000001.1:0-5683 GCA_036259955.1 Nitrososphaera sp.
AGTTCTACTGTAACAAACCCTCGGTAACCAATGTCATCCATAGCATCAAAGACAGATCGAAAGTCGATTGATCCCCTACCAGGGATCAGGTGGTTGTGAACTCTCGTATGTGCGATGTCAGCTAGATGAAAGTGCTCAATATAATCAGATAAGTCCAAGACGACTTTGGCTGGATCCTCATTTACGCAATAAAAGTGGCCGATGTCAAAGTTGAGCCTGATGTGTTGAGGGATAATGATTTTTGTCATTAATTTTTTGAACTGTAATGAATTTTCTATGAGAAGTCCCGGCTCGGGCTCGATCAGCACTTTTATATCTTCTTCCTCTGCAATCTTTGCTACCTTTGTCAGACCATCAAGAAATATTTCTTCAAGGCGGTCTATATCTGGGAATTGCTGTTTTTGATGTGATGACGAGGTCCACGATGAGGGTGAGGGTGATTGTGATTGTGAAGTGGGTGGTATTGTCACTGGGCCACCCGGCTCTGTAGACAGGTGCTTTGCTCCTATTCTTTTTGCAAGCCTTATGCATTCGATTGTATGTTGTATACGCATCTCTCTTCTGCTATAGTCTATCCAAGAAGGCTGATAGGTATCTCCAATCGCAAAAAGCGTAAACGCATTGAGATTTGAGATTTCTGTGTTGTGGTAAGTGAGAGTTTTCTTTAATGATCTAATCTGATCTTCTTTAAAAGAAGGCGGATATGCATGTGGAATATCACACAGGATCTCGACTCCCCTGTAACCTAGCTTTGCAATCTCTCTTATGGAATCTTCAAGAGAGTATCGTTTGAAGGCATTGGTGCTAAATGCCAGGTTTATCATTATTGCTAAGGCTTCCAGGTAAATCGTGACGATTGCTTGAAGTATTCATACGCATTGTAAAATGTTACACGCTCTATTTCATTGGTGCTAAAATTGGCCCTTCTCATCTCTCTTGCGACAAGTGCGACGCTTAGTGGATCTGATGGGCCCCAGTCAGCTGCACTATGGATCATTATTCTCTCTGTGCCATATTTTTTAATGATATTCATTGCACGCTCCGGCGACAGCTTCGATACGGGGTATACTGAGAGGCCAGCCCACATGCCAAACTCGAGAGTCTTTTCAATTGTTTCTTCGACATTATGATCAACCAAAATTTTGTGTCTATTGTATCGCCTGCCGTGTTCACTGTTTAGTATCATTTCAATACGCCGCATGCCTTCTGGCTTGTTAATATGAGGTAGGTGGACTGTCATGAGCATATCCATTTCTGTTGCAATATCCATCTGCTTTACAAAGACCTCCTCTTCGAGATCATTTATGAGATTGTAGCCAAGCTCTCCCACGGCTACGACCCGTTCCCTATCCAAATATTTCTTCATGGCTTCCATAGCGTCTAATGCTAGCGGCCGTTCCATCGCCTCCTTGGGATTTACAGAAATGCAAACAAAATGTTCTATTCCATAGTCTTTTGCGCGCTTTGTTTCAAACGTTATCATATGTTCCCAATAGTCCTTAAATGTTCCAACCGATGTCCGGGGGCTGCCTAGCCAAAACGATGGCTGAACTATTACCTCTATCCCCGCCTTGGACATTGCCTCATAGTCATCGGTGGTCCGAGAGTACATATGGATGTGGGGTTCAAACAACCTTGTCATTTTTTATTCTATACTATAACAAAGTGCGTTGTAACGCTTTTTAGGTTGTAGAACAAATTTACAGCAGTATCAACAGAATATGCTGGCTGCCGTTTTCTATGCACCAAACAACATTATTGTGCAACAAGTACCCATCACTCACAGACATGTCATTCTCAAAGTGAGTGCCTGTGCCGTATGCGGATATGACGCCCGCGTCTTTAGAAATGGTCATCGAAAAGTGCGTCCCCCGGTAATTTTAGGACATGAGCTTTGCGGGCAAATCGAAAATGACATCATAACAAGTGATGGAGTGACTATGAGTGCAGGTTCCAGGGTTGCAGTTTGTCCCCTGATCCCTTGTCTTAACTGCAGATACTGCCAAATCGGTGATTACAATCTTTGCATGAACTTGAGGGAGATAGGCTCTACCTCTGATGGTGGCTTTGCAGAATACATCACAATACCAGAGCATTTGGTTAGAATAGGAGGCCTGGTGCCAGTGCCAGACAACCTCACTGACGAGGAGGCCGCACTTTTAGAGCCTCTTGCGTGCTGTCTGAATAGTTACTCTCGTATGCTTCCTATTGCGAAGGAAAGCTCTGTTGTGATAATAGGAGATGGACCAATGGGGCTCATTCACCTTCAGTTATTCAAGAGATTATCTGGCTCAAGAGTCGCGATAGTCGGTAAGGTTCCAATGCGAATGGGGATGGCAAGAGCAATGGATGCAGATGCAATCTTCGCTTATAGCCACGAAATAGTCGCAGACATTCTTGACTTCACAGGAGCTTCTTCTGGTGGTGCCGACCTAGTAATAATTGCGACGAGCAATCCTGTTGCATTTGAACTTGCAACAAAGGTCTCGGCGAGAAGCTCCAAGATAAGTCTCTTTGCTGGGATGCCAAGTGGTCAGACATTTTTATTGGATGCCAACTGGCTGCACTATAACCAGATCTCTGTCAGTGGAACCTTTAGCTCCACACCCAAAATACTTGAGGAGGCTACAAAAATTGCTGCAGATAAAACTATCGACCTCTCCACGATTGTTACGCACAGGTATTCTCTTCCAGAAATAGAAAAGGCGATAGATGCCACTGAAAAATACCGCGGTCTGAGGGCTGTAATAAACAAATTCTAGTGTGCTCTGAGACTGGCTGGCGTTTGCATTCCCTCAAGTGAACTTATTTGATATCGCGTATAATAAAAGTCGTGCTGATACGGTTTTGATTTTTTAGTTAGGGCTAGATCAAAGCGACAGGAAAGCTGTTTATGACTTCTGTCCTTGTTATATACGGGTCATTGGCTCATGCTGTAGGATTTCTCCTGGATCTTTTCTCTTTTTCGCACCTCTTGATCGGTATCTAAGCTTGCTACCGCAGCAAAAACAATGAGTAGCGCCCTCATTATGAAAGTAAACTGTGCACCTACTGCAATAGTTCATTCCCTTGTTATAGAGGCTGCCATTATGACCCCGCACTCCAACTCGCTGACACAGGTTTCTACAGACCAAAGTTCAAGCGCCTAATTGATCCAAATTAATATAAAAGCAGTATTGTCTAGGCAATAGACAAAATGGTGTTATTATTGTGCGCTTCGACCTCAAGACGACAACGGTACCATAGATAGCCAGCGGTTATACTTACTAGAGGCCTTTTGAGAGGTTCAAAGGCCAACTTTCTGAGTCAGCGTATATAAGAAAATAATACTACAGTGGGCCGTAAGGGATTTGAACCCTCGGCCTTTCGATTATCAGTCGAACGCTCCTCCAAGCTGAGCTAACGGCCCGGTTATTTTTTCAAAATTGCTAGCGTTATTTAATTGTGTATCGACACCGGTACACTTTTAAATCTAATACTTCACAATATTCTAGATCTAAAATAGGCAAGAAGAAGGTACTTTCTGAATCAGAGCTGAAGGAGATGGTCATGCCTCAACAGGGCGAGTTGCTAGGTCGTGTGATCAAATTAGTCGGTGGTGACAACATTATCGTGAAATGCACTGATGGTAAGGTAAGAACATGTAGAATCCGCGGCAAAATAAAGCGTAGAATGTGGATAAGGGATGCTGATTTGGTGTTGGTTGCGCCATGGGACTTCCAATCCGAGAGAGCTGATATTATATGGCGCTATATTTCTGCCCACGCAGAAAAAATGAAGGCTGACGGCCTGCTACAGGGTCTTGACTGATTTCCAAACTTTAATTCAAATATCCATATATAGAACGAAAGACATCTTGTTGGTGTTGCCGTTTGGTAAGGATAGCAAAGAGGCTTGTTCGTTACAACATACTAGAAGAGGACTCCACTTACAGCAGCAGTCGCCGTATGCAATATTCTTGTGAGAAGTGTGCAAGAAAGTTTGGTTCATGGAAACATTTGCGGCAGCATAAGGTTGAAACCCATTCATATTGAACACTTAAATTATCAAAATCTTGGCTAATTTAGTGTGGGCCGGTAGTTTAGTCCGGTAGAATACCTGCCTTGCATACCTATTACGGTAGGGGAGACGTAGGGGGTCGTGGGTTCAAATCCCACCCGGTCCACTTTTTACAAGATATCCATATTCCTGTTCAGTAAATAGAAATTCCACAAACTTGCGAATGCAGCCTATAGGATGTTTGCATTTCCAGTTGAAAGCAAGCCTCAAGCAGAGCGTTCTTATTTGTCAAAAAATCTTGATATAATTAAAATATTTCACTTCACCGCTACTGTAGATTAGATGACGTATATGCGTGTGTATACATATGTAATCAATGATATATCTTATAGAAACTACATTGTGACAACAATTTGATTAGAAGTTAAACAAACCTGGTGGGAGAGCGGTAGGTTCAAATATGGTCCTGGGTGGATGCTTTCTCCATGGAATACGTATATGCTGCTTTATTGCTACACAAATTAAAGCAAAATATCACTGAGGATAGTGTTAAGAATGTAGTCCAAGCCGCGGGCGTAACCCCCGATGACGTCAGGGTAAAGGCATTAGTTGCGGCATTAAGTGAAATACAAATTGACGAAGCATTGAAGGCAGCGCCGGTCGCTGTAGCTGCCGCAGCGCCAGCAGCTGCTGCTCCAGCAGCAGGTGGAGCAGGCTCAGCAGGTGGAGCAGAAGCACCACCGAAAGAGGAAGAAAAGAAGGAAGAAGAAGCCCTCGAAGGCCTCTCATCGCTCTTCGGTTAAGCTTCCTTTAAGATCCTTCTTCTCTTTTTCTCCTATTTTCTTTTCTTCTCTTCTCTTTTTAACGCAGAATAAGCTTATGAGTAGACATGCAATTTCTTATGACATGCCACTCTCACAGAAGAGAGAAGGGAAAGTATTTCTTGTCATCATTTTACGGCCATTATTTTTTTACTGATATAACGGTAGAGGAGAGTTTTGACTTTACATAGGGATAAAAAAAGATTTTAGAAAGGAAAAATTATTGTGGGCTGTAGCCCCTTTCCTTTGCCTTGTTTGCTATGGCCTGAGCCTGCATTTGAGCTCTTGGCAGCACAAAGCCGGCAGTCTCGGATGTGAGATATCCCCCTTCTGTCGCAAGGGATATTGCCTGCTGGTGTGCCTTGACTAAGAGTGGTGTGATTGTCTCAGGTGTCATGTAGCCGGCTTCTGTTGCCAAAGCAAGAGCCTGCGCAAACGACCTTGCAAGTTCTTCCTTGTACTCCTCAAGGTTTAGCTCAAGGTCCTGCTCCTTGAATTGCAGTCCTTCTGCGATTGCAAAGCTGACCGAAATGCCGGCTTCAACGGGCTTGACATTTAGTTTGCTCAGAAGAGATGCAAGAGGGGTCGAAATCACATCTCCAGGTTTTGCAACTAAAGTATCTCTGGTTACCCATATCGTTCCCTGATCTATCTTAGTTGGGACATTGGCTGTCTTAAATTCTGATAGAACGGGTCCGGGTGTGATACCGGTATTGCCGGAGGGAACGAAGATTTCTTTCGTGGCAATGTCTCCGCCTTTAGCAGGAAGGAAGACTTTGTTCTGTGAGAATATCAAGTTGAGCTTGAAGGGATTGATATTTGTGAATATTAGGGCGCACTGACCTTCTAGCTGGTTGCGCAGG
>DATAAU010000002.1:0-14120 GCA_036259955.1 Nitrososphaera sp.
CGTTATACTCACCATATGACTGCAAAAGAAGACCTTAACATGGATTATAGTAAGTATGACTTTAAGGATTCAACAGAGCTGTATGTTTTCCTAAGCAGAAAGGGCCTTTCAAGGGGCACTGTTGAAGAAATTAGCAAGATGAAGGGTGAGCCCGACTGGATGAAGGACTTTAGGTTGAGGTCATATGAGGTCTTCCTGAGCAAGCCAATGCCAAAATGGGGCGGAGACTTATCTAAAATTGATTTTCAGAATATCTACTATTACGCCAAAGCGTCAGAGAAGAGTAGCAAGAGCTGGGACGACGTCCCAGAATCCGTAAGGAATACCTTTGAAAAGCTTGGCATCCCTGAGGCTGAGCGTAAATTCCTTGCGGGAGTCGGCGCACAGTACGAATCTGAAACTGTTTATCACAATTTAAGGGAGGATCTGCAAAAGCAGGGTGTAATTTTCACCGACACTGACACGGCAGTAAAGCAGTACCCTGACATTGTTAAGAAGCATTTTGGTAAGGTAATTCCGCCAGAGGACAACAAGTTTGCTGCCCTAAATAGCGCAGTATGGTCCGGCGGCTCATTTATCTATGTCCCACCCAATGTCAAAGTTGAGCTTCCGCTCCAGGCATACTTCAGGATTAATGCAGAGAATATAGGGCAATTTGAACGCACTCTTATAATCGCAGATGAAGGTGCCGAAGTCCATTACATTGAAGGATGCACTGCGCCAGTTTACACCACCGAGTCACTCCATTCTGCAGTTGTTGAACTGATTGCCAAGAAAGGTGCAAAGATCCGCTATACTACAATCCAGAACTGGAGCAAGGATGTATACAACTTGGTAACGAAAAGAGCTTACGCTTACGAAGACGCAAAGGTTGAGTGGATCGATGGCAATATCGGAAGTAAGTTAACAATGAAGTACCCAGGCGTATACATGCTTGGCAAAAATGCGCATGCGGAGGTCGTATCAGTCGCATTTGCAGGGAAGGACCAGCATCAAGATGCAGGAGCGAAGGCAGTACACCTAGCACCAAACACCACCTCCCGGATAACTAGCAAGTCTGTTAGCAAGGATTCTGGCAGGACAACGTATAGGGGATTGCTCCACGTTGCTAAGGGTGCTACAGGTGTCAAATCAAACGTAAGGTGCGACGCACTCTTATTGGATGAACACTCTAGAACTGACACTTACCCATACATCGAGGTTAATGAGGATGATGCAACCATTACTCATGAAGCGACAGTAGGCAAGATAGGTGAGGATCAAATCATGTACCTGATGAGTAGAGGATACTCGGAGTCAGATGCACTCTCGCTGATCATTGGTGGATTCATGGAGCCATTCACAAAGGAGCTTCCAATGGAATATGCTGTCGAGCTTAACAGGCTTGTCAAGCTTGAAATGGAAGGCTCAGTCGGTTAATCCCCCATCAAGCTCCCTGTTACATTTTTTGTGATTCCACAATGGCGACTGCCACTCTCTCCTCAATTAACAGCAGGCACATCGATCTATTAGCTGCGCAAGAGCCCGATTGGCTGGCTTCGATACGCAAACAAGCGTTCTCGCAGTATCAATCACTGCCTTCTGAAGTATCGCCCCTATACTCCAAGTATTCCGATGTAAACAAGATAAAGCCAGAAAGCATCCATCTTATGGAGCAATCTACCAAAAGGCCCACTATACTCAACAAAGACCTTTCCGACAGGTTAAAAGAGCTCGAGCAAGAGACAGGAATTCTTCAAGTAGGTCAAGAAATAAACAGGATCTTCCTTCGCGATAATGTGGCTAAGAAAGGTGTAATACTGTCTGGAATTAAGGACGCGTTGAACAATCATAGTGATCTAATCCGTTCGCATATGGATTCAAATCAGCCAAACTATCTTGAGGATAAATTTCTTGCACTTGAAGGGTCGGCTTTTCAATCTGGCATTTTTATTTATATTCCGAGAAACGTAGTACTCGAAGAACCAATAAGAATAATTACTTCTCTAGCAGACGATGGCACTTCGCTGATATCAAGAAACATTATTGTGTCAGACATCGGATCAAAGGCAACGGTAGTACAGGAGATATATGCACCTGGCTCGTCTGGCAGACAAGACGTGCAGCAGGGATATTTTGAACTAATCGAGACTCATGTCAACCCAAATGCACATCTAGAGTTGGTTACTCTGCAAGCAATGGGACATGACACGGTTAACGTCTCAAACAGGAAGGCATTTGTCGAAAGGGATGCCAAAATGTCTTGGTATATTGGCATGTTTGGATCTCTTCTCTCACGCTACAAGACAGACAGCATCATGAAAGGTCCTGGCGCCTCTTCTGAGGATGTTGAAATTGTCTTTGGGGTAGGCAATCAATCATTTGATGTTACATCTAACCTCGTGCACCGCGCGCCTCACACCAGAGGAAGAGTGCTTGTTAAATCTGTACTCAAGGATAATTCAAAGTCGCTCTTCAAAGGCATGATCAAGATAGATAAAGATGGAAAGGGTACGGAATCATATCTCGCAGGCCATGCGATTCTTCTTGACAGGGGTGCAAAGTCAGATGCAATTCCCGGCCTTGAAATAGAAACTAACGAAGTCAAGGCCACACACTCTGCATCAGTGGCCCAGATGGATGAAAACCAGATTTTCTATCTAACAACAAGAGGCTTGAACAGAGAAGGGGCCAAGCGTGAAATTGTGGCAGGCTTTCTTGAGCCACTGTCAAGAAAGATGGGTCCAACCATCAGAGCTTGGATCAATTATCTTATTGAGAACAAATGGCAAGGCAAGCAGTTGATGCTTAGGAAAGATGAGGCAATGGAACAGATCTTGGAAGTTGAAAAATCACGCTATCACGAGACACAGGATCTCTTCGAAAAGCACTATAAGTATAGGTAGCTTAACGGGATATGATATTATTATTATGTCAGAAGAATGGGTAAAGGTTTGCGACGAAAAATCGCTCAAGAACGGTGACATGCTGGATTTTGATCACGGCAGCAAAAAGATTCTGCTAGCCAAAATGAGAGGTACCGTATACGCTACTGACAGGATATGTACACACGCATATGCAGATTTGTCTGCTGGAATTATGAACGAGGATGAGAATACCGTGACATGTCCGTTGCATCTATCTGCCTTCAAGCTTGATACCGGAATTCCACAGAACCTACCTGCTGAGGATCCAATCAAGACTTACAAGGTTAAAATACAGGACAACTCAATTTACATCAGGCTGGACTAGCGAAATGATGCAAAAAGGTGCTCTAAACATTCATAAAATAAGAGAAGACTTTCCCATTCTCAAGCGTAAGCTTAGCGGAGACAAACCGCTTGTCTATCTTGATAATGCTGCCACTACTCAGAAACCTCTTGCAGTCATTAATGCTATCCGTGATTATTATATGAATTACAATTCCAATATTCACCGCGCGGTACATCAACTTGCGGAGGAGGCCACTTTAGAATTTGAAAAGACAAGAGAAAAAGTGGCCAAATTCATTAATGCCAAATCAACTGAAGAGATCATTTTTACACGTAACGCCACAGAAGCCATAAACCTTGTTGCCTATTCCTGGGGAAGAGCAAATGTTAAAAAAGACGATAGCATAGTCATTACGGAATTAGAGCACCATAGCAACATTGTTCCATGGCAAATATTGACTTCTGAGAAACGAGCCAAGCTAGAATATGTAGGAACTGACGACAACGGTTACCTAAAGCTTCAAGAATACATCAACTATCTTGATAGCGGTAAGAAAGTAAAACTGGTATCCGTTTCACATATGTCAAACGTACTTGGCACTATTGTTCCAGTAAACGAGATAATTAAGGTGTCACACGAAAAGGGTATACCTGTTGTTATCGATGGAGCACAGTCCGTACCTCACATGCAGGTAGATGTACAGAGGATGGACTGCGATTTTATGGCATTTTCAGCGCATAAGATGCTTGGACCCACTGGCGTCGGTATATTGTATGTTAAGGAGGAAATTCTTGAAAAAATGCCGCCCTTTATAGGCGGAGGAGATATGATAAAGGAGGTTCACAAGCATGAGACAAGGTATAATGATCTTCCGTACAAATTCGAGGGCGGAACCCCAAATATTGCAGATGTCATTGGTTTTGCTGGTGCAATTGATTACTTAAACGACATTGGCATGGATAAGGTCAGAGAGCATGAAGTAGAGCTTACGAGGTATGCGCTTGATAAGATTATGGGAATAAAAGGAGTAACAGTTTACGGTCCTCACAATACAAAGGACAGAGGCGGTGTTATATCGTTTAACATCGGCGACATCCATCCACACGACTTGGCAACAATCATGAATGATCACGGGGTTGCAATAAGATCGGGCCATCACTGTGCACAGGTGCTGATGGAGCGACTTGACGTGGCGGCAACGTCTAGGGCAAGTTTTTATATCTACAATACAAAGGAGGAAGTCGATGTCTTTATTAACGCGCTCCAGGAAGCAAGGAGGCTATTCAAGATTTGAGTGACGACATTTATCGTGAAATAATATTAGATCACTACCGCAATCCTCGCAACAAGGGAAAGCTACTTGAGGCAGACGTAAGTATCCATGACAGCAACCCTCTGTGCGGTGACGAGATTGATATTCACCTCAAGGTTGATGGCGACAAGATTAAGGACATCAAGTTTGAGGGGAGGGGTTGTGCGATCAGCCAAGCAAGCGCTTCAATGCTCACCGAGATGATAATGGGTAAGCCCTTGACATCTGTTAAGGATCTGTCCAAAGATGACATTTTGGAAAATATCGGGCTGCTCAACCTAGGTCCGGCAAGGATAAAATGCGCACTTCTATCACTGAAAGTGCTCAAGCTAGGCATGGTGAAATACTATGCAGACAGAGACCCTGATTCTGCTAAGAAGCTACAGACAGATTCAACCGGTTTGTAGTGTATCTTCCTCCTCCTTATCCTATTTCTCTTACTCTTTTTCACTTTCACTTTCAGGCGACTAGGCCATTTATGGCTGCAGGATATTCAAGCTAAAAGTATTATTTATTGCATTTGAAGTAAGGAGACAATAGTTGGCGTTTAATAGCTACATCTATCATATTTCTAATACTCTGCAACATGATTTTATAATATGGCGATAGAATGTGTTATATACACTCACACTACACTTCTGTGGTTTAATCCAGTTCATTTCCTAAAGTTGGAGAAACTTTCTCCACCACGACTGACCAGAGAATGAAGATACCGCATATAGCCACCCTTTCCAATCATCGGAAAAAAGTTTCGACAACTAATGCCCAAACCTTGTATTCTACAATACCTGTTTCGCAGTATCTTTTGGCTCAAAACATTACTCCTACCCGACTAAAATCTAAAGTAGCAGTAACTGCTATACTCATGGGAACAGAGTTACTGATATCCACGCTTATGGTGTCCAACGCCGTTGTACCTGCCATCTCTACACCGGACAACAATTTACAAAATACTCTAGCTCAGACCCTTCCTCAAACGGTAAAACATAGAGACTTGGTAATTGATTTAGGAAATGGTGTTCAGACTAATGCTCAAGTAACCATGCCAGCTGTTGGAAATGGATATTTTCCAGGTGTGTTGCTTGTGCATGGCTCTGGTCCGTCGGACATGACTTAATGGCGATGCGCCGATCTGTTCTGAGTCGATTATTTACAGTGACACAACTGGTGGCAGTGGCACTGACAGAGTGACATTTGCAGAGTGGTAATAGAGATCTGTTGTTACTACTATTACTGCTCCGCAGGGAATCTCTGAGTGCGTCCATAATAATAGTTCGAATTTCATTAACCTCGAGGTGTCGTCGTTCTCCTGTTATGTTAGACATATACTTGTTATTGCCTTCTGTCAATGACAGAGTAGCTAGATAAAAGAAATAGGCAATTTATTCTTCAAAAAAATTAGTGTTACACCAAAAGATTAGAGGTTTGTACGACGTTCCCTTTCTGCTGTCAACTGGTTGATTGAACCCAATCCTTGCCAACAACAAAAAGAGAAGCTAGCCCTGCAAAAAAGCGCTGAAAAGGAGACCACATCCTTTGCCTTTTGACAGCTAAGCCCCCGCTAATTAGTAAAGCTTTTTTCGCACTGACACCAGATGGTAGTCGTGATACCCGATGGGTAATAGCCATGAATAGAAGAGCTAGACAAGTAGAAGCTGACACAGCTAGGATATTTGGGCTACTGAAGGAAGCGTTAGTAGAAATTGCTAGTAGAGAGAAAGAGTTTAAACAAATACCGCTTGAAAGAAGAAAAGAAGTCTGTGGACAAATTTTTGACAGGGTAAGAGATTCTATTAGACATCCCCTCGCGAGACCTTTTTTCGATAGGAGGAAGCATATTATGATGCATATGCTTGAGCTTTATGTGGAAGTCGAGGACATTAATAGAAAATGGAAAGAAACAGTAGATGTGCAGTACATTAGAAAAATGAGAGTGCTCGAAGCCGAGCTTCGTAGGCTTCAAGATGAGATGAAAGAAGGATTATGACACAACATAACAGTGAATCTAAAGAAAGATGCGGAGGAGCTCATGAAAGAGGTCATTCAATTCTGTAAGATTGAGCGGGGCTTATTTCTGTCTGCATGGTGAAGATGTAATTGAGAATCGTCTGACAGTTCTCCTTTGTTATTCTGGGCAAAAGGAGCTTTGCAAATGCGTTGGAACAGGTAACTATGGTGTCAAGCCTTCGGTCAAAGTTTGGGTCGTCAATATCACCACCACCACCACCACCACTACCACCAACCTGCTACTGTTGTTTGTTCTTCGCTCGGTATTCCTCAGCCGTCGTTATTATTAGCTAGCAAGAGCAAGTTTGCATATATTGTACAATGTCATAGTGCAATATGATTTTATAGTAGTCATTTGGTACTCTATCATAATAAGTTCATGTCTGAAGAAAGTTCATCACAGAGGCCGAAAAGCAAAATTGCAATCGCGACAATTAGGATGCCCGATGGAAAAGAGCATGAAATCCCTTTAGCTCCAAAAACATTCAGTTCAGGACGCGAGGGTTACTATTCACAAGTTCCTTCATTTGTTTATGATAACGAAGTATATGGTGGACAGATCCAGATTTGGAAAAAAGGCGAAAAAGGTCAAAAAACCTGAACACGATTGTAATAGGGCAACAATCTATCAGGACTTTTGAATAACTACATATCTGGGACACAACAGAATTTCACTGCCCTATTACGGGGCTGTTATAGTATTGAAAAAACCTCGTCTATTACTTTTATTGTTCTTCTGTCGTTAATTTGTGTACACATATGCGTGCGTGCACAAGTGTGTGTGGAATAAATAAGGCTCAAAACTTTTGCGAAGGTTTGGGTAAATTCGCTGGATCTAACTCCCAATTATATATCATGCTGTCGGTTAGTTAATACATATGAGCAGTTCGGAAACTCATTCAAACGATACAGAGAAAATAGCAAAGGATGATGCAGTATTATCACAGATTGGTGAAGATTCAGGTCTATCCGCAGATACCATAGAACAAGATTCAAAAGCGATGGATGATAAGCAAAACAAACAAGGAAAGGATGCTAATCGTACAAAAACAAAGGAATAACAATAATACGACTACAACTCTGTATCCTCAAAAGTGATAATGAAAAAGAGGCGGTTCCTATAGCTCTTTGTTTTAACTTCGGATGCTATTCTCCTTTGCAAGCTGTATGCATAACTTGAGGTGATCTTTTTCCTCCTTTAAAATCGACCTGACTTCTGTTGCTAACTTTTTTTCCTTTAACTCTTTGGCTATTTCACTTAGCACCTCATAATGGGTCACCTCACCTCCTTCTGCAAGGCACAAGAATTCTAATGCATCCAATGTATCAGGATCTTCTCCAAGATATGTTTGCATCATCTGTGATGCCTTTTGTGATGCTTCTTCAGCATGTTGCATTATGCTATCCTGGTTTAGACCCTCTGATTCCGAAACCCTCTGCATTAGTTTTTCAATCCTTTTCTGATGGCCCGCAGCTTCGCTTTTCATTCCCTGCAGTTTGCCCTTTATTCCTCGCTTATCTAGCAAACCTTTTGAAGAAAGTTCTTCTACTGCTTTCTGGGCAGCAATTTCTAATCCTAGGACTTCGCCTATCTGCTCTTCGATCTTTTGTGCTTCTACCATAACCACTGCCTCCGCATATCATTAATAAAAATTGGAGTGAATAATACTTATCAATAATATCAGGTTTTAATGAATCGTATTATTGTATTCATTGCGACTGTGTCTTATACAGATAATCATTGCCTTATGCAGATATATACTCTATATCACTCCCTGATCTGCTGCCATATGCTTATTTTTGTTATCTCTGCACTTCGAAAAAAAGTGAGATTTAGATTCTTCTAAGTATCGTCGTTATTTCAGAAAAAGCCCAGTTTTACAATCTACGACTTGTCCCTATCGTCTTCCACCATTTCAGCCATTGTCCTGGCGTCGTCACTGGCTGGTAATGGTTCGTTGATGGATTCGGCATCGACAACGTTACTTACTCTTCTCTCTTCAATTCTCTCTTCCAGGGTTTCAGAAGACTGTGAAGGATCTAAATGCTTGAGTCGTTTGGCCATACTCAACCTCGCATCAATCACATTAACTTCTTCTTCGAGGACCTTTTTGAACCCAACGAGCATTCTATGCTGCTCCTCATATGTAGGGTGGAGTGTTATTTTATCCATCGTATCTTCAAAGATCGTGATTATACTTTCTATGTGGCTTCCTAGCATCTGAATGTCTGCCGCGTCTTTTGCGTTGATTTCATCATCTTTGGCGGCCTCTTTTAGCTGAGTAGTTTTTTGTTGAGCGACGGCTTTACCTTTCCTTCCTATGGAATTAGCCAGCTCTTTAAGTGATAGTCCAGTTTCTCGAGCCCTTTTAGACAATGATTGTTCATCAGGTTCTATTGAGGATTCTGGGGTTCGTTCAGACATTGTTAGTTCATATACACCTTATCCATTATGATTAAAAGCAGTTTGGTAAGATTGCTAGGCTCTGCTGCCTTTCGCGTACAGTATCTCGTGATTTCCAGGGGTCATGTCTTCCCAGACTACATAGATATTATCTCCAGCCATAGCTATAGAAGGACACTCTGGTATCTTTGGGTTATTACTCAAATTCACTACTTGTGTTGAATTACTACCGTCCATTTCTATTAATAGGATCTCTTCGTTGCCTGAAACAGACACCTGTGCTGCTACATAGGAGAACTGTTCATTATAAGCACCAACTTCAACATTCAATGGATTTACAAATGTGCCATTTTCGTCAATCATTGTAGGTTCTGAGAAGCTGCTTCCTCCATCTGTGCTCAATGCGAAGAATAGACCATTTACATCTACTGTAAGAAGTCCTCCAGCTACGACGTAAACAGTCTGGTTATATGCAGCAACTTGCAGCTCGCCAAAGTCATTTTCTTGGTTGAGCGTTATGATGTCACCAACACTGTTTCCACCATCTGAACTCATTACATAGAAGAGGCCTTGGCTTTCGCTGTCGCCTAATGTCTCATCAATCACATTCCAAACTATGTGCACGTTCCCCTCATACGCCGCTACCTTTGGAAAGGATTCCTCATTGGCGTTGCTGCTTATATTTACGGTACTGCCAAATGTTGCGCCTCCATCCGCGCTTGCCCTAAATAATATATTTGTTGTACCATCCTCTGCTCGGTCTAACCAAACCACATAAACATCATCTCCAAAAACAACTATCTCTTGATTAAATGAGTCTAATGTATTGTTACTAAGATTGTTGATCGTTTCAAAAGTAGTTCCGTTGTCCTGGCTCCTTGTGAAAAGAACCTCCCTATTGCCGGAAGAATCATCAGCCCAAATTGCATACACTTTATTTTCATAAGTTGAAATCTGTGGATGCTCTGAAAAACCTGGATTTCTGCTTAAATTGTATGGTTCTCCAAAACTAGTTCCGTTATCTCTACTAACTTTTATAAAAATATCGTAGTTAGAATATCCTGGCGGCACAGAATCTTGCCAGAGCATATACACATTGTTACCCCATGCGGCTACCTGTCCATAAACAGAATCCATAGGATTATTTGTCAGGTTAGTCGCATTTTTGAAAATGACGGATGCTGAATTGTTATCTCTAATTTCACTTGCAATACTGTATTGCAATTAATCTGATTGAATCGAATAATAATACATGGAAGATAAAACAGATCCAACCGCTCCTGCAATTAACGCCGCAGCTATCACGATAGTGAAAGCTTTCATAATTCAGATTTGCAACTGCCTTATTTGAATCATGTGCGCAGACTAGTTACAAAAGCAAATAGGTCGTTTTGGAACTGGTAATAACAAAAGGTCTATAGATAAGCTAATAACATGATCATATCGGATTCACTTCATATTATAATGAGCCTGGGGAGAGTTGAAGATAATCTAACGTCCTTTACAGATTGAAATGAAAAGAACGCCGTCTTCCACTCCTCTTTTTAGTCAAATTTTTTCAGGATGTTATAGTAAGGTGATGCCTTATGCTTGTCGATGCATTTCCCGCATATCGACCTGTCTCCATATTTTTTATGACATTGACAGTCGCAGATGGTCTTTAGAGATACCAAGCAACAAAAAAGTTGCAATAGAAATAATTTAAACCTACATTTATCGACGAATGGCGTACTTCTCAGAGAATAAGAGACTTTTAGCCAATTAAGAAGAACTGGGTCGGCTGGCTTTTAATAGATGCTACTCACATCCCTTCGCTTGATCTTAAGCTTTTGGGAAGTACATCCCTCTATTTATTTAGCCTCTTAGGGCCTCAAATACTTCTTGACTATGACCTGCAGGCCTAACTTTCCTGAAAATTTTTACTATCCTGCCTGTCTTGTCAATAAGAAAGGTCGACCTGTTGACACCCATGTGCTCTCTTCCCATAAACTTCTTTAGCCCGTAAACGCCATAGCTCTTTGACACCTCTTTCTCCGTATCCGCAACAAGAGGATATGAGATGCCCATTTTTTGACGAAATCTTTCATGCGAGTCCTCGTCGTTGGGAGATATCCCAATGATCTCGATACCTGCATCTTTAAACTTTTTATAGTCCCGGCTGAACTCAGCTGCTTGCGTAGTGCAACCAGGAGTGAAATCCTCTGGATAGAAATAGAGCACAATGTCTTTTTTACCTTTGAGGTCGGACAGCCTGCTTATGTTACCCTGGTCATCCTTCAATGCAAAGTCTGGAGCAAGGGCTCCTTCATGTAGCTCGAGTGGAATTTCCTCCATGTTAAATATATCAGAAAAGAAGAAATAAAAAAGTTGGTAGTACATCATATTGTGCAAATGGTTGAAGCTCTCTTCTTCTTCTGTTGATTTTTTTGGTGTGCACAGTGTATCAAAGAGAGTGGCGCAAAAAGTGATATGATAGTATATTATAGCATCATGAAGCATTCTACCCAAAGACAAAGGTATAGAAAACAACATTATCGGAGCGTGGAATAATTTCTATTTCTCTTGTCTCTGGGTTGTCCGTCCTAACAAGATTATGCATGAAAGGCCATTCGATATTGACGACGCTTTTAGCATTCTCTATCTTGGCGTCCCTTCCTAATTGCTCTTTTGTTAGGTGGTATCCATCAAGCTTAATCTCCACCTTGCCGGGCTTGCCATCAAAGGTGCCCATTATGCCATGCACCCTCGTGGCAGCATTATATTTCATCATTAGAGCTGTATTCTGATCCTTTCCACTAGGACTAACCTGTACTCCTTCACGTCGCCATATCCATCTTCCACGCAGATATACAACATTAGGATCGTGTAATCCTGAATCAACCATGACGTTCATAGCATCTGGTTTGACTGTCTGATTATTGCCAAAACGCCTAAGGCGCGAATAGCCTACACATATTTCTGGAGCGATTCCGTAAAAATGCATACCATAGGTATCATATATCTCATCCTTGGGATTCTTCTGCTCTTTTCCCTCGATAGGTCTCTGTCCAGCGTCTTCTAGGAGCTCGACAACAACGTCTTCAAAATCTTCCACGCCGCCGTAACCCGCATGCTCATAACGGATAAGTCCGTTGTGATCTATAAGAATGTGCTTTGGCCAGTACATATTTCCAAAAGCTTCCCATGTCTTATTGTTAATGTCAAACGCAACTGGTACATCGCTGATGTTATATCGGGAAAGAGCACGCCGAATGTTGTCGTGGTCAGTAGCAAACCCGTATTCGGCTGAATGAGCCTCAACCACCTGCAGTCCATATTCTCCATACTTTTGTTGTAGACGTCTCATAATTGGTATAGTCCGAAGACAAAAGATGCAGGTATATGTCCAACAGTCAATCAAGACTACCTTGCCCTTCAAACCTCTCATCGAAAGTGGCCGCGAGTTAGCCCAGTCAGTTATTTCTTTGAATTCAGGGGCAGGAATTGCAGGGATAAGATCCATTTCTACATGCTGCAGAGAGGATTATACAGGATATAACTGTAGATCCCCTAAGCATTGAATTTTAACTTCTTTGTTATAGTGTATACGGTTTCGCTTAGGTGGTATGGAGAAGAAATTTGAAATATCATAATTTTATGGACTTGGAGTATATTCAATGGGAAGCATAATATCAACCCGCGCTCAATTCGAAGAATTTTTGATAGTTTTTGTTTATTGTATTTGTTATAGTAGTGAATATTGTGACAACCAGTGGGGCAATAGAACTGCTAAAAATGAAATATAGAGATACAGATATACCCCTATTCTGTCCCCAATTCAAAAGGATGCAAAATGGTGCAATGATAGCTGACAGTCTCCGCTTACTGGTTTCATCGTCAAAGGGTGTAACTTACGTTGAAGCACGCTATCAATCAAGGAAGGCAAGCGAGGTCAATTTTGTTAATGGTGAACTTGAAAGGATAAGAGTGGTTGAAAATGCTGGATGTGGAATAAGAGTTCTAGTAGATGGCTGTTGGGGCTTTACCAGTACAAGCGTAGTCACAAACGAAACACTAAGAGAATCTCTAAGGGAAGCGGTATCAGCGGCCCGAGCACTTGCCCAAACTAAGAAGAACAAAGTCAAAGGACTCGTTGAATCAAAAATGATTACGGGGACTTTTAAGACAGCTTCTAACAGCGACAGTTTGTTAGATGTTAGCATTGAGCAAAAAGTGCAAGTTACAAGGGATGCAGAAAAAGAAGCTCGAAGCAATAGAGTAGTCAAGACTGCGTCTTGTACTTACCGCGACACTGTTGATCATAAGATCATCCTGAACAGTGATGGCGCCGACATTGAGATTTTTGATTCAAAGCCTGAGTTCAGCGTAACAGCAATCGCAAGGAGGGCAAGTGATAGCGCAACAGCGCATGAAGGAATAGGAATAACTGGTGGATGGAATGATCTTTTCAAAAAGAAGAGCCATCTAGAATACGCACGTATGGCATCCACAAGAGCGGCTAAGCTGCTCGATGCTAGGCATGTAAGCGGCAACAAAACTACTGTAATTCTTGATCCTGCTATGGTAGGTCTCCTTTCGCATGAGGCAATTGGTCACACAGTTGAAGCAGACTTTGTGTTATCAGGATCGGTGGTAAAAGACAAGATAGGTAGCAATGTAGCAAGCGAGCTCGTCACGCTTGTTGATAGCGGGAGGTCGGAGATAGCGAGTAACGCAGGTGGAACAATAATCATTGATGAAGAAGGTGTGGTTGCTGGACGAACTGTAATAATCGAAAAAGGGGAGCTGAAATCCTTTCTCCATAATCGAGAATCTGCACTGATATTTGGGACCAATTCAACCGGTAACGCTAGAGCCTTCAATTACAACGACGAACCTCTAATCAGGATGCGCAACACGTTCATTGAACCTGGCAAAGATAAGATAAATGATATTATAAAAGAAACCAAACACGGATACATTGTCAAGGGCGCAAGAAACGGACAGGCAGATGCCAATGGTGAATTCATGTTTGGAGCAGAAGAAGTATATTTGATAGAAAATGGCGAGGAGAAAGAGCTGCTAAGAGGTGCTAGCATTTCTGGAAATGCATTTGAGGTACTCCAGTCGGTTGATATGGTAGGCAATGAATTTCATTATGATATCGGTACGGGTTACTGTGGAAAGTATCAGCCCGCAAAGGTTGATGGTGGCGGCCCATATATC
>DATAAU010000003.1:0-4734 GCA_036259955.1 Nitrososphaera sp.
GAAAATTCCCTCATAGAAGGAGGCTTTAGGAACATAAAGAGTGAGACCCTAAATCTTCGCTTTACATTCAATTCGGCCAGTGATTTCGTTAATTTCCACAGGGCGATAAATGCTCCCATTCATGCAATGCTGAAAAATCAGCCGATTGAGAAACGGGAAGAGGTGTGGAAAGGAATAGGTGATGTTGCGACAAGATATTCGAATAACAAAGGCATCATAACCCTTGACAATGAAGTTATCTGCGTGTCATGTCAAAGATAGTGATGGTTGCAGAATTTGATAGTTAACGATCCAAATAAGGAAAATATCACGACCCAGACAATAATCAAGACTGCTGCTAGCGCATCAGACGAAGCATCAATCATTGATATCTTAGTACGGGCCTTTAGCGCAGACCCTGTTGCGCAGTGGATCTGGCCTGATCCGCAGAAATACCACATGTATTTCCCAAGCTTTGTCCGGGCGTTCGCAGGCAAGGCGTTTACACATAGAAGTGCGTACTATATTGATGGCTATGTTGCTGCTGCATTGTGGCTGCCACCTGGTCTCCTCCCTGACGATGATAGGCTAAGCAGTATATTCCAACGCAGCGTGTCTGAGCAGATTCAAAAGGACGTTATTACAGTATTCGATCAGATGAGTCGCTATCACCCAAGCGAGCCGCATTGGCATTTGCCCCTCATGGGTGTAGACCCACTTAAACAGGGCGGCGGATTTGGGTCTGCGTTGATGCAGCACACACTTATCCAGTGTGATCGGGACAACAAGCTTGCCTATCTTGAATCTTCAAGTCCGAGGAGTGTGCCCTTCTATGAGCGACATGGTTTTGAGCTGCTTGGCACTATTCAGCTGGGGGCATCCCCATCCGTCTTTCCAATGCTTCGCAGACCTCGTTGAGACACACCCATGCCGATAGCAAAGATGTTAGTAAAGGTAGACAATATCATGGGAGATAGTGTTAAAGTTATGAAGTTAGACATAGATGAGTTTGGTTCGGTTATCCCTTTGACGGAGTTAGAACTTAGATTACCACAAGATGATTATTCCATTAGTCAGACATTAAGACATTCAGTATATGCTATCCTTTTTACCGCTGATGATAGTGAATATGGTAGTAGCGCAGCAATCTTGACAAGACGTATGACAACAGAGGAACTAAACCAGGAGAGAAAAAGAACAATATGAGCTATGCAGGGCGCCATCTAGATGAGATTGAATTATTCTATTGATACCGACCTCACATTGAATCAAGAAACAAGTTAGCTAGGCTATTAATACAAAGTGCTCCAATCTTAAACAACTAGATGGATAGCATTAGAGAGGAGCTTGATGCCTCTGCAGAATCTAACTCCAAAGTAGACCAAGGAGTCCGGGCAAAAAAGACCCGCACGGTAACTTTTCGGGTTGATTCGCGCATCATAGATGGTCTCCAACGTGAGGCGGATAACAACGGTGTATCTCTCAACATTTTGGTCAACCAGCTCCTAAAGAGGTATAATGATTGGGGAAAATATGAGAGTAAACTAAACATGATTCCTGTGCCAAAAGTTATGCTATCTTCGGTCTTGGATATGTTAGTCGAAATCGTTAGAGAGATTGATACAAAGCGCACCGAGGAGTATAGGAATAAGATAGTAAGACATGCTGCCGAGATAGCCTTTGACGCAATGAAAGATGCGGTCCTCTTAATGAAAAATCAATACAACCTCTGGGATGTTCTCGAAGTTCTAAGACAATACATGAAGGCGTCTGGAATAAAGGCAGACCATAGAATTGCAGGGAGGAATAATATTTTTGTTATCCAACATGAAATGGGTGAGAACTTGTCATTATTTACACAAGATATATTGAAGCTCATTTTCGAGCGACTTGCCAAAGCCAAGATAGAATCCAAAATTACACCAAACACTACGGTAGTCGAGGTGACTCTATAAGACCTTGCTGGCATCAATGAACGTGGAAATGCAATAAGAATGTCAGGTCAGAAGCGCAAGTCCAGAAATAAGGGATATGAAAATACGCCTATTGCGCCCAAGAGGAGGACGACTACAACAACCAACCAAAAGTTAGTCTTTGAATGCTTCAAGCTGGTATCTCAGAAGAAAATTGAAGAAATGCTGGAACTTCTTGCAGACGACGTGATAATATATGAGCCTTTTAGTAAGAAGGAAGACGGACTGCGGGGCAAACCAGCGGTCAGGTCATTTCTAGATATGATGACTCTAGCAAGTGACGTCAGCTTGCACTACGATATTTCTATAGAGGAAGACAGCAACGACAAGATAGTTACGCTAGTAGTATTTGAAAAAGGGGATAAGATAACGGCAAAGTTTACGTTTGAAATGACTTCCAGCAAAGAAAAGCATAAGAAAAAAATCAGGATCGTGAGGGTTGAGTTTCTCGATGACAATCACTAGTGAAGTACGTTTTTTGCTTATTCTTCAATGTTAATTGTGCCTTTCATATATGGATGAAGAGTGCAATAATATTCCCAAACACCTTTTGATTGAGATATCACTTGGTCTGCAGATTGTCCAGGTGCAATTATTCCAGTATCGAAATTGGCGACTGATGCTCCTCCATCATGTGGAATGCTCAGGGTGGCAGTATGCGGTGCCAAATCTTCGTTTATCCATCTTATAGTGCTTCCTGACTTAACAGTGACAGGTGACGGATTATAGAACTGTGCACTACTAGGGTTGAGAGCTGCCCTAACAATAGATACAGTTGTAACGCTACTGCCACCACTGCTTAATGTTGATGTAGTGCTTATTTTTGCTCCAGTGACATTGGATGTTGGCTCAAGATGCGTGGGGATATTTGATGGATTGTCTGCAGTTAAGCTGCTGTTGCTACTGCTGCTCCTTCCATGCGCATTTCCATGACCTGATGATTGCACAGTCTTTGCAGCATTTTCGTTAAGCATCTGTTCGTCATAATTGACAATCTTGGGCTTTTGCAGCTGCTTCTGTAGGTCGTATTGCCAATCGAACATTGATACACTTTCTGTTAATAACCCGGCTGACTGACTCTCATTAGTAGATATCTCTATCTGTCCCATGTTGCCTCGCTCCTCCTGTATGCCGTGACTATGGAATAGGTAAGTGCCAGGATACTTCCACCTAGCTTCTATTATTGCTGCATCTCCCGGTCCAATAGGGTAAGTCTGAGCGTCTATTGGTTCATTTGACAAAAGGCCTGAAGGATATGCTTTGAATGTACTGCTGTGGAGATGGAACTGATATGGTATTGTTGTACCAATATTAATAATATACATCCTTACAAGCTCGCCGTGGTTAACCTCAAGTGGGTTTGTGATATATTGGTCGGCATAGCCATTTATCGGATAATATTCCGCTTCAAATTTCATTATCTCTTTTGAGTCGTATTCGCCCATGACCATCACAAACTCCCTGGCAGGTTCTAATGGCTTATCTTTTGGGTCGACTATCATAGCACCATACATACCCATCCTTATATGAAGAGAGGTGGGGTATGCATGGCAGTGATACATAAGAGCACCCGCTGGGGCCGCAGTTATGTTGTAAGTGTATGATTCATTAGGCATAACCTGTGGAGATACCCCGTCATTTTTGTCGTCGTGATTTCCATGGAAGTGTATCGTGTGTGGCACTGGCGTCTTATTGATGAATTTTATTGACACATTCTCCCCTTCTGTAAATCTAAGAGGAGGCGCTGGCACCGTGCCATTAAACGTCCACATTTTCACCGTTTTGCCAGGAGCTATCTCAATCTCTGCGTCTTGAGCTATGAGCGTGATTTGCCTCATTCTCTTTTGGGAAGTGTTTGGCCCGGAGTTGTAGTGGCCAAGAGAGGTTTCCTCAAATCTGTTTCTTTCGGTGTCTTGTGCTCTTGCATTAAGCTCATAATTAGGTGGGACTAATAGCATTGTAAATACACTTGTAAATATAAGACCTACAACAAGGATTGCAGACATCCCTAGAGTGATTCTTATCCTCTTTCTCCTGTCATCCTTATTCTCTCTGGTTTGCACGGATACTGATTGTCAAAATGAATAATTATGCACCAAGTATACAATCAACAAAAAGTACGTAATATGCAAGTAACTGCAAGACGAGTTGTAGAAAAAGGAAAAAGATGGATTTGACCCTATTGACCTGTGCTATTACTTACAGTCGCATTGACAATAATGAGACAGTCAACTAGTGGCTACTCTTGTGGGGGAAATGTTAGCATGGCATCATTGGATATACCTTATTACGGCTATTTCCCAGGTTGGAAGCAACTTTTGCATTTGCATTGAGTATTTCCTCAGCTTCGTAGATTATGACAGTAGCGTCTAATGAAGCCTGAGTGCAGTACCTCGATTTCATTTGCCATTAGGCTATGTAAATTGAGGTCCTTTCAGACTGAAACGGGAGCACTATCCTATAAGTACAAGGATGAAAAATGAGATAAGAGTTACATACATAATCATCTAGTAGACATAAGTTGTAAATCCACTAAATAAAATTCAATACTATTGTCGCCATGTCACGAATAGAATACGAAGTAGACATAAACGCTCCAGTAGAGCGAGTTTTTGAATACTACACAAATCCAGACAACATCAAAGAAGCATGGCCAAAAGATGTTGTAAAAGAATCAGAATCAACCACCGATTCTAAGAACGAACCAGGTTCTGAGATGAAAGTCAAAGGTGAGTATATGGGTCGTAAGGCAGAAATGCTTCTTGAGGTAGCAGAGAAGGAA
>DATAAU010000004.1:0-18913 GCA_036259955.1 Nitrososphaera sp.
AAAAGAAGCCTGCCCAAGTCATATCGTATAGTTGTATATGATGTATTTGGTAGGGAAACAGTGATTGACGGCCTGAGACAAACATTTGCTACACATGATGCTGCAGAAAGTTACGCTCGTTTGTATAGTGAAATGTATGGAAGACAACAATACAAGTTTAAAGTAATTGGCAGTTTATTGTAGCGTTTTAGTATAGAATCCTCATGTTTGTGCTTGGCTGAATAAAGTTCATGACCCTTTAAGAGATCTGAGTTACAGCATAGTTACCTCGTGTGCATGTTTTTTTCTTTAATCCTATTTCTTTCTTTACCTAAGTAAATAGAATTTCCAAATTTCAAATCAGCAGAGGCAAAATCTCTATCTCTCATCTTATTTGATGCTACTTCAAGATTCTGAAAAGAGCATAGTTCATGATTGACTTGTCCTTTCTGCCCAATGATGGAGGTGGAACCCAATATTGTCCTTGGAGTGTGAGATTTAACTACGTTAGACTTTTTATAGTAATTGTTATTATTATTAGAGAATGCAGAGGCCGGACTGGGATACATATTTTATGTTGCAAGCAGAAATAGCGAAGCTCCGTTCAAATTGTATTACTCGTCATATTGGAGCGGTAATTGTTAAGGACAATCGGCAAATAGCTACTGGTTATAATGGAACACCACCTGGGATAAAAAACTGCTATGAAGGTGGATGCCTTCGCTGTCTTGCCCGAATGAAGGGTGAGGTCAAGTCTGGCGAAGGCCTTGATCGCTGCTTGTGCACTCACGCGGAGGCCAATGCTATAATGCAGTGTGCCCTATTTGGCAACGCTGGAAGCACAAAGGGTGCCATGTTATACTCTACTTTTGCTCCATGTTTAGAATGCAGCAAGATGGCTATAAGTGTCGGGATAAAGAGGATCGTGGTGGTTGCTGACTATCCTGAAGACGGCACGCAGTTGCTAAAAGATGCAAATATAGAGTTGTTCAAGCTCAACCCCGATCTGCTAAAACCTTGGCTCTCTGTAATTACTGCAGACCCCGAGTCATCAGCGAAGGTAGTAAGCAAAAGCACTACTCGTATCATCTAATTTGAGTGCATCTTTTTGCCTCAAAATACTTTTAGTGACGCTAACAATCTGAATATCTGTATTCAGCAGATAAAGAAAAAGATCATGTTGAACGCCAATGTACAAATTACTTCATGGCGACTGTGCAGTGCAGCGAGTCCATATAATCAGGGTTTTGGATAAAATCGTTCATCTGATCCTTTTTTAGTATTTGAAATATTCTGTTTTATAATCTATCTACAAAATTTAGTCGCAACCTCGGCAAGAGAAAGATGATGATGTGATTTCTTACTATATGCTACTACCATCATTATTAACTACAGTATAATTGAAGTTGAAAGTGATATTTGCAACAGGCAATGAGAGTGATATCCTAATTGATTATTCTTAGTAGAATCCTGATAGCGGCGTGCATGGATGCAGTTGACTACGGCTGGATAAAATTACGACATCCTATCAATAACTCTAGCTTATATACAAAATATGTCAGCACTATGCGTTAATTTTCTTAAGAGGTTGTCAAGCAAGAATGTCCGTGTCTAATAGTAACTCTTATGCACAAGATAGAGCCAGCTGGTATAAGAAACTTGATGATGACGATCAGACCAGCCAGAAGATCAGACAAGGATAAGATCCTCAGCTTTTGCATAAATACCTTCAGCTGGGGTGATTACATTCATAGAGTATGGGATTATTGGTATGAAGAGAAGGATGGACAGATATTTGTGGTGGAATCCTGCGGAGAGACGATTGCAATGTCACATGTTGCTATCTGTCCTGAAGGTAAAGGCATCTGGCTTGAAGGTGTAAGAGTACACCCTGATCATCGTCGATCTAACATTGCAACAATGCTCCTTGCAAAAATGATAGAGTATGGCAGACGGAAAGGCGCCGAAGAGGCGTCTGCAATAGTAGGTGCAACCAACTTTGCATCCCAGAGCATGATGAAAAAGAATGGTTTTAAGATATTATCAAAGTGGAAATACTGGAGTGCAGCAGGTACACCAAGTCACCAAGAGTCAAGTGCAAGACTTGCAAATGCTAACGATATAGATGGCATTTGGCACTACCTTCAACAATCCAAGATCTACTACCTGTCTGGAAAAAGATACGTCAAGTCCTGGCACTGGTATGCATTTGATCGTACAGCACTTCTGAATTTCGTCAAAGAAGAACGTGTGATTGTGACTGGTCTGCCTATTGATGGGATTGCAATAATCAACAAAAGAGGTTATTGGGACAGGACTGACATACTGCAAATAGTTTATCTTGATGTTGCATCTACAAGCTCACTCAATCAGTTTATTTCCTTCATGACAAATCTTTACTTAGATGGTGGATTTGAAAGTCTACAGCTAGTTTGTTGCGACAACCAACGAATAACATCCTTTATCGATAAATTCGTAATACAAGAAGAAGAGGAGTTCCTCCTTTACAACAAGCAATTTGGGGTATAACTCATTTCTCACACTTGTTGTGCATTATTGAGACACTTAGAAATTGATGACTGCACAAATCCAATCCTATGATTATATCTACAATAATTTGCCAGTGGTCCCTACATTGGCAGCTTCATCTAGACTTAAAAGGAAGATGACATTGGAGAACTTGACAGTAGCACTGCCAATTACGCGACCTCAGTCTTTTAGGTTCTGCAATGATCGATGAGCCAAGAAATTATTATGATATAATCTCAGCCACACGATGTCATAAAATTTTAGCAGTTCTACAGATAAGTCATAAATCGAAAGTCCGCTCCCTGTGTGACAATATTTCCTGCAGTTGAATGTGTAATAATAAACCACTGTGGTTTTGTTCAAAAGTGCCCGACATCAAAGACTAATATCATTTAGCTCATGCAAACGAACCGCTGAGGTGGAGATTGTACACTAAAATATCAATCAACAATTTTATCCTGCAGGCTATGGAAATGCAACTGATGATAAACCGTAGTGAGACCTACGCAAAGTCTTCATGATCCAAGGAAAGGATGCAGATTTGGCATGGAGCACCCCGGGGTTCTTTAATAGGATAGCCGCAAAATTTGGCAACACAAGTTAGCGGATCTCCCTCTCCAACCTATCCACTTTTTGCAGCAGTTCGAGATTCTTTGACTTGAGGCTTTCAATCTCTTCTCTCATCTGTGTGACTTCTTTTGGCTTCTTTGTCGCCTCTCTTATTATGTTTATACATTCTTCAGCTACTCTCCTTACTCTATGATCTAGGTCATTCTCCATGACCCATGTCAGATCAGGGATCGCTTTTATCAGTTCAGAATCTGCAAGTGCTCTACATGCATTTATGCGGACTCGAAACCACTTGTCTGTAAGTAGAGTCTTAAGATGATCAAAGACTATAGGGTTGTCTGCGAATTTACCAAGAGCAAAAACAGCAACCTCTCTTACTCTGTGATAATTTCCGTATCTGCTTTTATCAATGATAAATTCTGCAACCTCTTTGTCGCTGGTAAACTCTTTAAGGCCTGCTATTGCCCCTTGTGCCACAACATTCTGAAATGTGGTGGTTTCTGTAGCCTTTTTCAAGATATCAACAGCTACCTTGCTCTTAGTCTTGCCTATCGTTGTTGCAGCTTCAGATCTGACAAAGTAGCTTTCATCATCCTGCAGCAATGGCCTGATCAGCTCCAGTGACTCTTCTTTCTTGAATTCTCCTATCGCCTTTACAACTGCACGTCTTACCTTTGGATGCTTGACTTTAAGACAGCCTTTCAAAGCTTCATACGCATAACTTGTCTTGGCTGATCCTAGTGACTTTGCTGCTTCAACTGATACTCCCCAAAATTTGTCATACCGTATGCTGTTTGCTAGTGCATCGATGACTGCATCTGATGATTTGTCCTTGAGTGCCCTCGCAGCTTCTACCCGCTTGATCACATTATCTCCTTCTTGGAGTTGCTGGAGAAGCATCTCCTTTGGTGCTTTCACGGATATTGTTTTCAAAATCTTGAACTCTGGATCAACAGAGAACCATTCCACCTCATCATCAACAGGGATTTGGAATACACTCTCTCTATCCCAAACGTTGAATGTATAAATTTTCTTATGGCCGTTTGCGAAAGTCACTTCTAATTCAAGGGGAAACTCAAAATGCTCACCTAACTGTAGCTGCTTAACTCTGATCTCTGTATTGTGGTTATCATGGTAAAAGTCGATGATAAGCTCAGGATGGCCTTCTCTAAAAATCCATTGGTCAAAAAACTGCTGCAGGCTCCTGCCTGTTTCAAGCTCAAACACCTTTCGCAGATCGTCTGTCTCCACATAGCCGTTGGCAAAGCGCTGCAAATACGTCCTAAGTGATCTCCTGAAGTACTTGTCTCCGACAAGGTGGCGCATCATGTGAAGTACGCACCCGCCCTTTTCATACGTGTGTCTGTCGAAGAGGTCATCGGGGTGTTTGTAAACCTTTGTCACAATGGGTCTTGTATATCTGGTTTTAGCCTCTTCAAGATAATCGTCGGCGGTCTGGAGCATATAATACTGGAACTCATCCTTGCCCTTGCTCGCTTCCCAATATAGTGCCTCACAGTAGGTGGCAAATCCTTCATTGAGCCAGATATGCTGCCAATCGCTACATGTGACAAGGTCACCAAACCACTGATGTGCTAACTCATGTGATACAAGATAATCGCTTGTAAAGTCAAGATGAGCTTTTTCATCGTGAAGTGTATCTAGCGTTAGAGTAGTGCAACTGGAATTCTCCATACCCCCATAAACGAAATCTTGAACCGTCACTTGTGAATATTTTTCATAAGGATAGTTCATGCCAAGATATTCTTCAAAGAACCTGACAATATCAGACGTATGCTCAAATGATCTGGCTGCGTCTTGCTTTTTTTCTGGCGGGACATAGTAATACAAGTTCTTACCATCTTTGATCTCAGTGTATTTGCCGACAACCACCGATGTAAGATAGGCTGGGTGTGGGTTTGTTTCAGACCAGCGGTAGATCTGTTTTTCGTTCTGCTTTTCTACGTTTAGCAATCTGCCATTTGAAATTGCAGTAAATCCTGCGGGAACTATGACTGAAATCTCGCTTGAAAACTTGGCTCGGGGGTGATCGATACACGGAAACCAATACCTTGCTTCAGTAGTTTCGCCTTGTGTCCATGCCTCCTGATACTTGTCGGGATAATATTTATCGGGTCCAACAAAATAGAAACCCTTACGTGGCTTGGCAGTATATGAAATGTAGATTTCGATTTTACTCGCCTCCTTCAGAGTTCCGCCTAGTTTGACTATAATCTTGTCATTAAGATTACGAAAATCAAGCCTGCCTGCTGCAGAGATCTTGTCTACTTGGAGTTCAGCTGCATCAAGCTCTATTGTGTCAGTGTCCTGCAAAGTCATAATCGAGAGCCTTTGCTGGCAACTAATCATAAGATTCTGAAAGTCTGGCTCTATCTCAAGCCGCATATGAGTAATCGTAAATGAAAGTGAGGGGGCATAATGAGCTCTGCTGCCTGGAAGCTCAAATTTCTTTCTACTTGTATTATTATTATTATCATCGATATGCATTTGGTATATACGTGCTACTCAATAGTATGATAAAATAAAGCTTCCTTGTAGCCTCTTTAAATGTCCTTTGCCATACATATACTATATCTCTTGATGTTGCTGCTTCAGGCTAAGGTTGCAATAAATGGGCCATATGTAGACGGGATCTCTTGCTACCCTATTAGTTATTAGTCTCTTTCTGTCTATTTCAACATCTGGATATTATTGTTATTGATATCTGGGCCTTAGATTTCCCACATATTCTCTCATCTTGTTAACTATCTCGTCATAGGTATAAGGAACAGATACCCTTACAACTAGGATCATTTTTCTACCATTGACAACTATTGAAAAGAAAAAGAGGTCTTTGTTATCGTTGTGTGCCATTAAATAATGTGGTCTGCCCAAATACTCTGCATTTGCTTGAAGAGTACTCATGTAAAGTTCCGTCTGGGCAAATAGTCTCTCTAGCTTTGGAAGTGTGCCTGATTTTACATGTGAAGCTATCGTGATTCCCTTTTCGACTATCTCGGCGCTGACAATGCTGTCATGCATATTAGTTATTTCCTTACAGAGATGGGTTCCATCCATTGATATTGATGAGCATAAACATCTAGAAATAACTTGTCAAATGCTCTCAAGTGACCAAGGGTTTTCAACTGTCGACAAATCTTGGTCGGCAATATTTCCTCCCGTAATTTTCGCTTTAACAAGCCTCCTCACTAGCTTACCTGTCCTAGTCTTTGGTAGCTCGGCAACTATTTTCACCTCTTGAGGACGAGCAAATCTTCCTATTGATTCTTCAACTTGAGCAACAATTTCATCTGTCAGAATGTTATCCGTCTTGTAGCCATCCTTTACAACTATATACATAACTATTGTCTCCCCTTTCAATTCATCTGGTCTGCCGACTGCAATAGCTTCTGCTACCGCTGGATGAGATGCAGCGGCTGCCTCAACTTCTGCAGTACCAATCCTATGACCCGCCACCTTTATGATATCATCAGCGCGGCCTTGCATATACCATAGACCATCAGAATTGACAAGCACCAAATCACCATGATACCATACATCTTTATACTTTGACCAGTAAGTATCAAGAAATCTACTGGGGCCGTCAAAGAGCCCCCGTGTCATGGAGGGCCATGGCTTTTTGATTACAAGATATCCTTGAGTTACTCTATTGCCTACATCATCAAAAACATCAGCATCAAAGCCCGGGACAGGGCATCCTACTGTGCAGGGATTAAGCGGCATAACTGGCAGCGCACTCAGTATTGCGCCTCCGATCTCTGTTCCGCCTGATAAGTTGATCAAGGGACACCGTCCTTTTCCTACATTCTCAAAATACCAAATCCAAGCTTTGGAATTTATTGGCTCTCCTGTTGCAGCCAAAACTCTAAGTGATTGAAAATCATATCTGCTGGTGTGTATATTGTCTTTCATAAAGAGCCTAATCGCAGTAGGGGCAGCTCCAAAAATACTGACCTTGTGGTCTTCAATCATCCTGCACCATGCATCTGTTGTGGGATAGTCGAGGGCATCGTTATACACTAGTGCAGTCCCGCCTATTATCGGGCTTCCATATACGACCCATACCTGTCCTGTTATCCAGCCTATGTCTGCATACCAGAATAAAACATCTTCAGGGTTCATATCAATAAGATATGCAGCCTGCTGAGCTGCAACAATGGTAAAGCCGCCATGCACTTGCAGTGTACCCTTTGGATGACCTGTAGTACCCGACGTGTATAAGATAAACAGCGGGTCTTCTGAATCCATTACCTCCGTCTTGGCCCGGCCCATGTTTTTGACAAAGTCTCCGTAATTACCGCTGACCGTCACTATTCTGGACACAAATGTGCGTTGCACTGCCTTTTGCCACTGGCTTGCAAGATCAATATCTTTCCCTCGCCGCCTAGCTATGTCCGTGGTGATAAGCAACTTTGCCTTAGAATCGACAAGCCGAGAGTGTAATGCATGTGCGCTGAATCCGGAAAAGATTGTGGTATGAATGGCCCCGATCTTGGAGCAGGCAAAGATCGCATAAAAAGCCTCTGGGATCATAGGAAGATAGATGGCAATAACATCACCCTTTTTGACACCTGCCGTTACTAACGCATCTGCTAGTCTACTCACTTGCTCGTCAAGCTCACGATAAGTGATTTTCCTTGAACCTTGTTCATCTGCAAAGACGTAGGCAACTTTATCTGGCTGCTTTTTTGCATGTCTGTCAATTGCATTGACTACAATGTTGCATTTACCATTTAAGAACCATTTTGTCCAAGGGATACCTGCTCGTGAGTCGTAGGTCTTGTCATATTTTCGGAACCACTCGATACCCAAGTCTTCGTTGACCGCGTTCCAATACCACTCGATATCGCTGTTTGCTTTGTCAACTAGCTGTTGCCAGTTGGATATGCTATGCTTGTTCATGAATCTGCCAATGTTACTCTTAGATAATTGGTCGGCTGAAGGTACGAACATGAACCGCTCAGTCAATAATCCGACTTTTGACGAGGCGCTTAATAATTGCAACTACATATCAACAGTTATTGGTATACTACATTTGTAGTATATAGTGTAAGAAAAAAATTCTAATGTGTAGGATATACGAAGTTTACTGTCTTGGTCGTGGAACAGGTTCTTTATGATTTTCGGGAGTTTCCTAACTACGCAGATGATTTTGTAAGGAATCTTCTAAATCTTATGATAATCTCCAAAATGAATACAGCTATAAAGAATCTAACATCAAAAAATTATTTTATGCACCTTATATCGCAAATAGATGGTTGCGAAGCCTATGTTGTAAAATATGGTCAGCCGTTGCTGTATGCCAAGTACTATGGAATGGAATTTACTGACCAAAAGGTAACTACACAATTTGTCAGATCAAAAGATCATATATTCAGTGTTACGATGGAATCTGTATTTGGCGAGTTTGTCAAAAGCTTTGATAACTTGGCATCAATGACAAAGAGCAAAGTAAAGTGGGGTATCATAAAAGAAAAAGAAGAAGATAAACCCGATCCACTCTTTGCATTGCTTGATTCATTTGTAGGAGCAATTATCCTGCTATCCTCACTCGATCCTTCCAATCCTGACAGCCTTGTAGGCAAGCGTTTTGGAATAAGAAATGCAAGCATCATAAGAAAGTCACTCCATCTTGAATTTCTGATAAACAGCAATCTAAACATCATAGAGCTGAACCCTCGTAAGAGACGCAAGGATGATGCAATTAAGTTACTCTTCGGCAAGCTTGACGTTGCCAAAGCAATAGTGAGTCTGATGAAACAGTAGCGGTGATGTACACCAAGACATTAACTTTGTTTGATATGTCTGTCCATCTCACTCGAGGTAATGGTATTATTTTATTACTCCTCTCTCACTAAAGAGACAACTGCCAAGTAGACGTTATACATAACTCTCTTGACATCTGATATGGTACAACAAAAGGAATTTTTGCTATCTATTCTCTTGCACTTTTTTTCCTTTTTCCGTGGGCACTATTTTTAAATTGGCGTCATCAAACACCTTTTTAAATTGCTTGCCTGCGAATATCCTGTCTAGAAAAATTGCCAGTGCCGAGATTTCAGAGTGAGGTTGATTGCCAATCGCAATATTATAATCCGCAAGGTTATATGCTTCTTGGGGAACTTTCTCTGCGCCAACTATTACTAGTATCTTACTTTCTTCGCGCAACCTTTCAGCCATGTCATCGATATTGATCCCATACATTGTAAGGTGAGCCACTTTGCCACCTCCGTTTTTCCAAGCTTTTGCAAGACTTTTCCAATCCTGAATAACCTCTATCCTAAACTTGCCGCCCCACCTCTTAGATACATCTACAACAGTATCATTGATAGATCCGTCTAGAACTCCTGTCATGTATATTGTATCTGCACCGAATGCTCGCGCGACAAGTGCGACATGCGTCGTCACCCTGTCGTCACGCACAAGCCGGTGGCCAATCCTAAGCACTGATATGTTCATCCTTTTGTCCTCATCTGTTGAATGTTAATGATGTGTCTCATTCACCTCTGGCTTCTTTAGTTTCAAATAGTAGTGATGTTATCAGATTTTTCAAACGATCAATGTTGTAGCCTGTCTTGGCAGACACTGTGAGCAGGCGTTTACTGTCCAATATTCCAAGTTGATCTGACTTGTCAAATGCGTCTTCGACAGTAGTCCGGTCGACCTTATTGAGAACATAAATTATCTTTGTATCTGGAACCTCAAATTCATTTATCACATTACGAGAGCTCTTAAATTTTCTTTTTATTTCATCAATCGGCTCGCTAATATCAAGCACCAAAAGTGCAAGGCTTGCATAAGTCAGCTCATCAAGGGTCGATTTGAATGCGTCTATCATATACGGTGGCAGTTTGCTGACAAAGCCGATAGTATCATTTAGCAATACTTTACCTCCCTGCAGATCTATTGCCCGAGTAAATGTAGAAAGGGTAGTAAAGGTACCTTGCCCCGTAACTTTGGTCTCTCCTGTCATCTTGTTAAATAATGTAGTTTTGCCTGCCGATGTATAGCCAGCAAGTGATACTGTAGGCAAGCCGACCTTTGCCCGTTGGTTCCTGTGCAATTGTCGCCTTGTTTCTTCTTTTTCAATCTTTTTCTTTAGCATGGCCACTCGTCTCCTTATATCAAGGAAATAGATATCAGCTTCATATTTACCAAGGCCATAGAATCCCGGTTGCTCTCCTGCTCTTGCAAGCCGGACCTTTTCACGTGCCCTTGCCATATCATAGCGCAATTGAGCAAGCTTGATCTGGATATTGGACTCAGTAGTACTTGCTCGTCGCTCAAAAATCTCCAAGATCAATCGCTCTCTGTCAATTATCTCCACCTTACACAGACTTGCCAGATTGTATATCTGAGTTGGCTTAATCGTTTCGTCAAATATGATGACATCCGGCTTGATCTCTTTGACAATATCTCTTACTTCTTCTGCCTTCCCCCGACCAATTCCAAATCTTGATTTTGTTATTTGACGTTGAGTCACAGTCTTGATGATAGAATATCCTGCAGCATCTGCAAGCGATATTGCTTCATTTATCGCCTGCTCTACAGGATATGTTATAAGAATGGCCTTTCTTGAATTTGCCATTTATTCCTCATCGCTATTGGCACTGATGTACAGCTTGATCCCCAAGTATCGTTCCAACTTTCTTGCAAATATCTCATCAGGTTTAATTGAGCCTGTTTCGAACTTTTTGAGAATCTGAGCCTTCTCATTCATCTTCATGCCGAGCTGTTCGTGTGTCAAGCCCATTTTCATTCTAGCTTCTCTTATCAGACTTGCAAAGTTGGGCGTAAGGATAGTTTCATCAGCTAACCCTATCCTTTTCTGTGGTTTTATTGTAAGCGGTTTTTTCTTCTTGACCGAAACCTGCGGCATTACATAGGGCTTTCCTCGTTTTGAGCATGCAATACAAACATTAAACACGGTACCATCTACCACCACCATCTTTTTCTCAAAAGTTTGGTGCCCGCAAAGCTCGCAGTATGACATTTGAACCCACTATGTTAAGCGCGGATTTAGCCTTTTCTCAGAGTCTGCTGCACTGTCATGTTGATCACTATTTCTGCAATATCACTTGCGTATTCTGCAACTCTGCGAATATTCTCAGTTATCAGCTTGATCCTATATAGTTCATTGACATCTCTAGGTTTAGACACCGCTCTTAGTATTGCCTTTTCCATCTCATCTATCTTACGTGCTTTTTCAATAGCTCTATCCGCAGCCTCATAATCGCGTTTAAACATTGACAAACATGATTCGTCTAGCACTTCTAGAGCAAAGTAACACATATTGGATAATTTTTCTACAATGTCTTTGTTGAGCGGCTGGCGTATCTCTATGACGTCCTTAGCTATTCTTACTGCATGGTCTGCCACTCGCTCAACTGACTTGGCTATCAGTCGATATCCCAGGCAGTTGCGGGGCTCCTCAAGCCCTATCTCTTTCAACAAATATTCATTCTTGATTGCTATCTTCAATTGACGTACAATGTAAAAGCTGAACCTGTCAACCTCATCATCTGACTTGATTACTTCCTCTGCAAGCTCGACATTATTCTCTCTCAGAGCAAGGAGCGTATCACGGTACATTGACTTGGCGATAAGTAACATTCGTTTGAATGCCGTATCTACAGACAAGTCAAGTAGATTGATAAGAACCTGCAATGTAATACCTGTAGCCGAATCTGCAATGATTTCTGTGCCCATAAGGACTCGCCTAATACTGTTCTTGATGACTTCTCTCTGTTCCACAAGGAGCCTGTCCTCTTTGGGAACAACATTGATCACGTTAAAGCCAAGAAAATATAGAGCAATCAGCTTGCGCGCAATAAAATACGGATTGTGATCTTTGCCGACTTCAATTGTTGCCTCTCTTTGCTCTTTGATAGGTCTCTTTGATGCAGGTGCTATTTGGAGTGTAGAATTTCCTTGTCTTAAAATTACGATGTGGTCTCCCTGCTTCAAACCTAAATCCTGTATCCACTTTTTTGGTAAGGAGACAATGTAAGAAGAGCCCCCAGTATATTGTAATTTTCTAGTCTCCTCTCTCCGTGAGATGCCTTTCTCATCCTCATGCACTTCGCTCTGCATTTTTTCCATCTAGAAAACACTATTCTAGACATCTATATATTTGTACTCTAGATCTATATAGATGGGTTAAAAATACAAGTGCGTTTATGTAGTAAATGTTCAAAATACTTGTATACATTTGAATCCTCTGCCGATCGATACAAGAGAAAAAGTGTGTAGACACCTAGACGCGATATTTGGAGTAGGGGTCTCAGATGCTCTACCTGATGACATTCAATTCAGCTTTTCGAGGCGTACAGGCAGAATAAAGAACTTTAGTATAGGTGGCAGGCTAGCTATAACGTTGCGGACTAATGGCGGACTTGCACTTACCATTATGGGTGCCCAATATCTGCTTGAGAATAGTAAACTGTTCTGGGAGAATTGCGTTAAACCTATACAGGAAGCCGTGCCTTTCGTAAGCGAAGGTCGGTCGCTCTTCTGCAAACACGTCGAATGGTGTGGTTCAAATATCAAAGTTGGGTCAGATGTTGCAATCATCAATGGAAATAATGGTACTGAAGGTAATGATACGAGAGTGATAGCTGTGGGCGTTGCAATATTGCCCTCGAAACTGATGAAGCAATATGGCAAAGGCGTGGCTGTAAAGGTTAGACAAGGAATAAAAGGTAGAACAGAGTAATCGAGGTACAGTATATGATGCGCGGCAATCGTGAAATGAGGCGCATGCTCGATAAGATGGGCCTTGACATGAAGACGATGGATAATGTAGAAGAGGTAATTATCAAGACCGAGACAAAAGAGCTTTACCTCATCAAGCCGCAGGTAATAGAAATGAAAGGCAAAGACAGCACTATCTTTCAAGTTATTGCATCCGACATTGAAGAAAAACAACGAGAGGTCCCCACATTTAAGGAAGAAGATGTTATGCTTGTTATGCAACAGGCTAATGTTTCTAGAGAAAAGGCAATACAGGCCTTGACTGAGAGCAAGGGAGACATGGCGCAGGCTATACTTAGTCTTGCCACCTAGCACTTAGTTTTAATATCCCTATTTACTACTTTTGATTTCAGACCTTGGCAAAGGGAAAGACGACGCATACTGACATTCCACCATCAACTTCACATTCTGCAGTTGAGACTATTATTAGTGCTTTGTCTGAGCTTGAAAATGACATTGACGGGATGTATGGTCGCGTCGAGGAAATGAAGAGGCGAATAATTGCCCATTCTGATGAAGAAATTGAGAAGCTAAAGCAACAGATAATCACTTTTGCGAACCAGGAAGCCAAGCAGATAGTGGACACCGCAAGAGCGGAGGCCGAGGCCGAGTCTGAAGAAATAGGAGAAATTGGAAGAGCAAACCTCGCTAACATCAGGAAAAACATTAAAGCATCATTTGATGCAACAGTTAATAGTATAGTTCAGTCAGTTCTAGGTAATACTATTACTCCACCGATTGCTACACAAAATATGGAAAAGAAATCTCAACCCTCACCATCATCTGCTGTCCCTCCACCAACTAAGATCCGGAAATATACCTCAGACGGCAAGCCATCTAGCTAATCCATAAGCTTTAAAAGCGTTTCTTGCCTAAACTCAATGTTGATGAAACGCCCCTGACCGAGGAGGAGCTTTCATATCGCAAGATCACAGTAGCCACTGTTCGTGGCCGTCCCTATTATAATATAACATGCGCACTAAGGCTCATGGAGCTACAGTTTGACTCCTTATCTCCTGAGGAAGCTGCAGTATCAAATGCTAAAGTCATAATCACTACCCAAGATGAGGCTAGTATTGTAAATAAAAAAGGAATAGTCATGATTGATACCGAACTTGAAAAATATCCTGCAATTGCCAAGGCAAAGATCCTACGGAGCATTATGGGCGAAAGGGTAATAGATGATCAGCTGATCATAGGAATAGATCCAGGCAGCAGGATCGGGATATCTGCCATCTATCTGCATCATGAGGTTTCAAGTGCAGTTATCGAATCTTCTCTTCAGGACGCAATTAACCACGTTGCAGTTATACTTGGCGGCATAGATTCAAGGAAAAAAGTTGTAAAAATAGGCGATGGCAACATTGCTATGGCAATGCAGATCGCCCAAAAGTTGAAAATGAAATTCAAAGATGTCGTTAGTATCGAAATAGTAGATGAACATGGAACATCATTACCTCAATATGCTGATGCTAACAGACGTGGGATACGAGACAAATCATCAGCAAGGGCAATAGCATTCAGGAGCGGAAAGAACTTTACACTAAAATAGTGGCTTTATTTTTCATCTAACACGATGCTCGGTTGATGCTTGGTGGGATAGTGAAATTTCTATTTTATCTTTGTCTTCACAAAACATCTACCTAGAAATTATGTTATATAAGCGCACTTAGCTTTTTCACTTGATAGGATGGGCTGTTGATTTTTGTGCTTATGGCTTAGCGAATATTCTTACAGCATGCTATGCGGTGACCTATATCTGATCGAAAAAATTCCGAAATAACAGGGGCACTGCTAATACGTCTAGGGAGTTACCAGATTTCAGTCATCATTTTTGCAGAAAAATAACGAGTGAACTCTGCTAATTTTAAAGTTTTAAAGGAAAAATATTCTAGGTTTAAGATAGGTCATTAGATAAAGGATTTTGACATGAAAGTTCAGTCTAGCTCCAACTTGAAGTCTAATTAAAAAGCCAATTCTCCGGTTTGGCTAACAGTGGATGAGACGTAAAAAAGTATTTGAATTTAATTATGAATGTGACTGCTGCTCTTTGACATTCAAAGTGGCTAGCAATGAAGCATTATTTGATATTTTCTTCATCTTCTTTATTTCTGAAGGCCATTCTCGTATCTGTTCTTATTTGTTATTTTTGCACCTTTGAACTGGCGTAAAAGATGCGGTCACCGGGATTCGAACCCGGGTTATAGGCTTGGGAAGCCCATGTCATAACCAAACTAGACCATGACCGCATCTTACCAATAGGCGGATTGCCAAGGATATTAAGTCTTGTTGATAGAATGCAGTTTGTTAAATGTTCTTCAATATGATTGGTCCTGTTCGATTAGAGACTGTTGTCAAGCATTATACAATGCCATTGGCGCTGTAAGAATATTGTATCCCTTAGCTAAAAGAAAGACTACATGCCTTGAGTTCTTTTATTGATCATTATCGTTTATGATCACCTATTTTTCTTTTCTCCTGGCATTGCCTTATAACCCATAGCGCATACAGATTTATTTTGTTATTAGCTGTGGTACAACTGTATCATACTAAAAAATACCTTTAGATTATGAAGTTCCTAGTTACAATCTTACTAATTATCTAAAGCTCCTTTTATGGTCTAATTGCTCCTTCTTGCTTTGAATCTCGAGGAGAACACTATCCAAATATGTCTTTACATCTTTTTGTTCTAATGATGGTTGTATGCCGGTCTGTTCTTTGATAACCTCTCTTTCCTTTTCTATTATATCTAAAACCCTTCTTTCTGTTTCCTGTTCAAGCTGAGCAGTAGCCATAGCACCAAAAACTTTAGATCCTGCCGAGGCTTTAATCAATCTACGAAGCCTAGCATCTTGAGCCATGTGAACTGCGGAAAGGTAAAACCCTGCACACAACATAAATGATGCCAGCAACATTAATGCACGCCCTGCTACTCCAAATGTTTCCTGCAGCGCAGAAGGTGCAAGTGTGATGCTCATCATCATCGCTCCAATTGCTGCAATAGTGAAGTAGTTTCTTATTCTTTCAGACTCCACTTTTCTTGCTATCACAAGAAAAGCAACTCCAAACATCACACTTCCTGCTATCAAGCCCGCTCTAAAGATGGATCTGAAGAGATATGCATTTTGAAAGTCTTCCCAACGCCATGCTATACCCGTAAATAGAGTATACAACTCCGTGAATCTACCTATTATATAAAGCACTAATGGGATTGTAAGTAAGATTAAAAGCGCAACAGGCATCTTGCCTACTCTTTGGTGATAGTACTGGCGCAGCAGCATAGTTGTAATGGCCCATGTAAACACGAATGAAACAGTAATTGGAATCCATCCATTTAGATACGAGTAAACCATCTTGATCGATGAAGGTACAATGTAGAATGTCGTAGTATCGGGCTTGACTACTTTGTATTGTACGTCTCCTTGGTATTTTTCGTCCTTTTCATAGATAAACATATCCTCAAGAACTGCGCCTGAGGAGGATTTTTCTTCCACTACTCTTACAAGCAGCATCTTAGATCCTGCATCAAATGCCATTGCTGCAGCAAGTGAAGCAGCAGCTAGTCCACAGATTAACAATAGGCGGTGGGTGTTTTTGTCTCTGCTTATTTTATACCATGAGAAAAACTTGAAACCAATTATTATCATGATACTCAAGGAAACTATGGTACTGAGCGAAAAGACAAAGTATGCTAGGTACCTGACGCTAACATTATAATAATAGAATCCTATGAACATTGCCACAAAAGTTGCAATTAGAACCAACATGGTCGCTGTCACGACCTTGAACATTCTGTCAAAAAGTAAGGATTTAGCCCTTAAATCTGAGCTTGCTTGACTCACATACTTTAAAATGATAAATGATCCTATTGCTCCAACAATTATGGTTGATCCAAAGATTATTGCTCCTGAAAAATTATTATAAGGAAACATCTGTCTGCTTGCCAAGAAACCTATTACAATAATAGTTGTGATTGCTATTGCAGCAATAGTGGCTGTTTTTCTCGATGGTTCTACTAAATGATCTATTTTGCTAAATAATGGAATATTTTTTATCAATTATGCACATTATGAAGGGAACGTATCAATTTATACCTTCTTCCCTTTTTCTTCTTAAATGTTGTAAAGTTTGTCTATACATGCAAAAGATATTATTCAATACTGAAGTCCTTATGCATAATTAGCAAAGTAGTATGACGGGGCTTTTTATTCATAAACTCATATTTATGAAAAAACTTGAATGTATCTAAAACTAAAAGTGTGGCAAATAAAGATTGTAGTTCAAAACAGAGGCTGTAGTACCTGCTATCTTTCCTTATCTTGCTATTTGCTCCTTTTCTTTTTGCTCCCAGTCTCGTTCCTGAAGTTTTTTCATCACAAGATCAATTTTTTCTTCTATTCTTTCACTTGATTCCTTCGATTGAGGTGAGCCCACATACAATAGGAATGATAACCCTGCCACCTGCCACATCAATTGCAGAAACTCTGACTGCCAATTTTCCATTATATCTCGAATTGTCATATTGAAGTAGTCGCCAGCCTGAATGGGTTGGCTATGTGTCTGCTGTTCTTGGACATATGTGAACCATGCAAATACCCAATGCGCAGCCAGGCTGATGAGGAAGAACCCTAACGTCACCCATATAAAACCGCGCTTATTTTTCTGTAGCCTGGTGAGTAGTAATTTCCTATTGGAGGCGCCCTTCTTTTTATAAGATTCCGCCATCCCAAAAGATGAATGGAACTTATCGAATAAAGAGAGGACCGTATCTTTTATCAAATACAGTAGAGTGACATAGGTTGATGGCAGAGAAACATCTATGTCGTACTTGTTAATTCCCGAGCATTGCGTCCATCTCCCTTATCAGTGTAATCGTATATTCATTCTGGTGGTGTGCAGGCCTTATTACTTCTTTGATTCTACTTTTATCGGACTTCCCAACTTTCGTATCATCCACGATAGCAGATTCTTCTAAATTCTAGCCATTAGGAACAATCTAGATGTCCATACTGTCTGTCTCTATGATTAACAATAGTATTTTTATTTTTGTACCTTGGAATGATGATCATGGAACTTGAAATAATCCTTTAAGTAGTATTCCTTATCGATAATGAGTAGTCAAATCGCCAATTGTGATTTAGCATGGCATTTTAAGAAACTCCACTGATTGAATGAAACCGAAGAGAAGAGGCCGAGCCTATTGTAAGGGAATTCAAAACAAGGAGGAGAAAAGCTTATGGCAATTATCACTTGAATAACGATCTCTTTTTATGGAGTTTACTGTATCCCCTCATTTCTCATGTGACTAGTTTGTGATATTATATGTGCTTATGTTGTAGTGCAACGAAGGCTGCTGCATTTTAATAAAGTGGACAATATTTTTTGCACTTTTATCTAAAGTGGATTTGTGGATCACGTTGTTATGATGGAACCATGGCAAAAACAATGGATCTTGAACCTGATGGGCTCTTGTAATGGCAACAGATTGTTAGCAGCAAAAAGAATGTCTGAAATTTCTAGAAAAGAAATACGCGAATGTTGGGTATTATTAGATGAAGTTGTACCCATGAGCACTATGGAGCGACTAAAATATTCTTCGCTTGGGGTAATGGATTGAAGTAACTTAGGATAGCTAATTTCTTGGATTCTATCCGTACGAAGATGAAGATAAAAGTTGCTCAAGAATAATGGCCTGCGGCTCGATGAGGACAATATATCTTAGCACGAGACTATCTCATTAGTTAGCGTGGTCTCTCTATCCCTTGTGATTGTTGTGCAAAGTTCATCCTGGTATATATATTATCATCAACACCTTGAGCAATTAATTATTTGTTATACAGGTTTTTGAGTAGCGTTGGATTCTGAGTGGTCAAGATACTGCTAAAATTACTTTCTATCTAAATTGATATGCAATGTAAAGGGAGTATAAATGCAGGTAAGAGATTTGTTAATCTAATCCTGATATACTAAGAAAGTATCTCGAAATAATAATATTGTAACTAATATCTTAACGCTCAAATATGTTGCCGTACTTATAAGGCAGGTGGAATCACCACCGGTA
>DATAAU010000005.1:0-4098 GCA_036259955.1 Nitrososphaera sp.
GGTCGGTAAGTTCTACAACAGTCCTGTTGCCTTGGGAGCAGGCGCGGGAGCAGTGCTGACGGTTCCGATAGCTGCGTTAGGTGCAAAGCTCAACACGTGGACATACCGCTGGATGGCTGCGTGGAGCAAGTGGGACTAAAAGCAGCAGTTATACATCTCCTCCCCCCTCTTTCTCTTTCTTTTTAAGATTAATATTTAAATAATAAGAATCATCCTTGTCTTCAGAGCTCAAAATATATTGAGCAACAACTTTTGCTCCTCAAGTAAAATAGCAAAGGCACTAAATCCATTTGGAATTAGCTCGGCACTTTTTGGCACCAGCCGTAAGGCTATGACTACCAAAATTTTAAGCCATCACACGTCAATTAACGACTACAGGTGTGTTGCCTGCGCATGAGGGTCCCTTTTTAGATATTACGAAGTCCGTTATCAAATAGGAAGACTATCAACAAATGCAGCACTAGAATATGTCAATCTAGGTTTTGAAGTCAGGAGTAGCAACGGGTAGACCTTTGGTTTTTAGATCTTCTATTACCCTAGCGTATTGATCAACTGCTTGTTCTCTAGCTCTTTCCATATCATTTGAGTAAACATGAATTGTAGGCATAGCTAGACCTTTAGCAGTCATTTCTATTTTGACACTATATTGATATATTTGCGGCTGTTGTTGTTGTTGCTGCTGCGACTCGCTCATCTAGGTAATCATCATCTGAATAATAAGAATCTCAATGCTAATTATCAGTTCTCTATCGGAGAGGTCGTCGGTCTCTTTCCATCCTCAATCCAGAACTACATGAGCTACTAATATGACTGAGACGGTATCTATTCGTACACTTGTTTATGCATCTCACTTAGCTCAGTCTGTCCTTTCACGGTATCAACATCCTTTTTTTCGGTTGCATTATGCATTTCCTTTTCTAGATGTTGACGCCTGTCATCGTCGCTTGTGAAAACGGCACCACATACAAAGCACTGAAAGTCAGCAGTTATCTTCTTTTGAGAATCTTCTTCTACCATAAACTAATTGATCTCATAAGCATAATACAGGTTTCATCTGCTATTAGACACAACAAGCAACCTTGATTATCATAGATAAATTTCACATCCAAATCGCGCCCGAATTTTCAACACAATGGTACTAACTCCTTCATTACAACAAATCTTGCCTTAGGATCGCCTTCCAGCTTTCTTAGCGATCTTACTCTTCACGTATAGGCAAAACATGGGAAGCATAAAGAAGCAAATAAAAGAGAAAATAAACGAACAATCAAGCGCTAATCGGATTGATATCATCTTGTACGTACCGATAAGGCTTCTCAAAGACACAAATCCTAGTACTTCACCAGCATCACTAACCACAGGAAACCGAGCAATATTCTTACTCTTCATTAACATGATCGCATCGTCGACTAGTATTTCCTTGTTTATTGTAAAAAGTGGAGTGCTCATGATATCCTTTACCGCCAGTTTAAACGGACCTTTGCTCTGAGCAACTACCCTATGAAGAAAGTCTTCTCTCGCAGTAATCATTTCAACTATTGTCTATGTAGCCTTACGCTATCGTTACGAGCAAGTACGACACTACATGAATCTCTTCATACATTATCCTCGCAGCTTAATCAACCCTGGTGTTCTCATCTAAGCTTACAAGATCTTTGTCTGTAAAGTCTATGATTTTATTTGCTGCATTTGAACTCAATATAATGAAGAATCCGTTAAAATAATGAGCATTTTATGGAAATATACTTTTATAAAATCCATCTGGAGTTGTTATCAATTATTGTATATTTTAAACTTTTTCATAGAGTTTTGGTTCTATACAAACACTGCAAGGCGTCTTATCGGGAGACCTCCTTAGAATCAAATAGGGACAATAATTTATACTAAGTGAAAATACAAAGATACAGAATCCTTCTATAACAATCACGTATTAGATCAATAAATCCGATTAATAACACAGGAAGTATCTACACCAAATACAGTACGCATTGTCGCTTCAAATAGCAAAAGTCAAAGGAATACCAATAAAGTTGCATTTTACCCTAGCGATAGTCTTTGCATTAATCGCATGGACTCTTGCTGTTAACTATATGCCCCTTTTCTATCCAGATCTTCCCCAATCAGCGTATTGGACAATGGGAATCTTGGGCGCCATAGTCCTCTTCATATCAGTGCTATTGCACGAGCTATCTCATTCAATGATTGCAAAACGATATGGCTACAAAGTACATCAGATAATCCTTTTTGTTTTTGGCGGGGTGTCAGATATTCGCGATGAGCCGAAAGAAGAATACAGGAAGGAATTCACGATTGCCATTGTCGGTCCACTCTCCAGCTTTGCTCTTGCAGGATTATTTGCTGCTGCTTGGTTTGTGCTAATTCAAGTTGGGATAACTACTACTGCTACTACCAATACATCTCAAGCGGATACGTCATTATTTGCTCTGCCCCAGTTACAACAACAAGAACAGGATCAGGCTTCTTCTCCTACTGCGATATCAGACGTACAGACGATAGGGTATATTGCTCAGGGCATAATGCGGTATGGTATAATTGTAAACATACTGCTGGGAGGATTCAACCTCCTTCCTGCATTCCCTTTGGATGGGGGTAGAATATTACGAGCAGGATTGGTGCGATGGAGAGGCAACTATCATGATGCTACAAAAATTGCCGTGAAAGTAGGTATTGGGATATCTTATGGCCTTATGGCTTTTGGGTTCCTAACTATCTTTACGGGTTCATTTACTGGAGGAATATGGTTGATATTTATTGGGTGGTTTTTGCAAAGTGGTGCTCAATCTTATCTTCAGCAACACGAAATTACTGCAGCGCTTTCCGGTGTACGTTTGTATCAAATCATGAATACGCAGTTTATTGCAGTAACTCCAACCATGAACATAAAGGAAGTCTTGGAGGACTACTTTAACATCTATAGAAAAAGCGAATTACCGGTGGTTGAAAAGGAAGTTGACGATATAGAAGTCGACGATATGGGAAACAAGAACTACTATCTCATAGGTTCTATAACTGCAAAAGATGCAATGAATGTTTCTGAAAAAAATAGAGAAAGTATAAAAGTTGAAGAAGTAATGATTAAAAAGAAAAACCTTGTCATAATGAGTCCAGATAAAACAGCAGACGTAGCTTTGAACACAATTATGGAAGAGAACAAGAGCAGAATTTATGTCTGCGAGAATCCATCTGTTGAAAAAAGAAGTAAAAGAACCGAGAAAATGCAGCAACAAATGACGATGACTTATACTACGATAAAATCAGATCGATTAGTTGGCATAGTTAGTAAAACGGATATCCTCAATCTCGCAAAAGAAAGAATGGAATATACAGAGAATTTGAGGAAGAAAGGTATTTGAATTTCTCAAAGCCATTTGTCGCAAAACCTGCATTATTGAGTGAGAGCATCATTATTCAAATGTCTTTTCTTGGTTCCTCTAACCGTTGGTGGTTGTTGTTCTTCTTCTTGTATGTTTGTAGTCGCACCTATTCCACAGCCAGGACTAAAGAATAGGGGAATTGAAAATATAAGACTAGCCCTACTCTTGCTGCTATCGCGACTGCAATCACTATCCACCAATACGTCTTCCTTTGTCTTTCTGATCCACGACCTTCATTTGTGGAAGTAGCAGCCATACCAGTTGGAGAGTGTTTGGTGCAAAATGTTACCAAGCTTCTACTTTAAGGCACTATTGCAACAAGCCAAAAAGGGTGCCACGACCCTCCCTCTTAATTCTTGACGGTGCTCTTGGATATAAATCAGGTAATTTGATAGTTCTCATATACAAACTAGATGTAAGAAATAGGAATGGATTCTATTGATCAAAAAAGTAAAAACCGAACAGCTGTCCCCCCACCAATCAACAAAGGGAAATGGAGTATCTAGAAGTTATAACCAAAAAAGAACAAAGAGGAAAAGTAAGAGTAGAGAATGAACAGGAAGGATCGGAAGAAGAAATAGGACAAAAAGGAGAAGGAACGCAAATAACAATGAAAAACCAAAGAGGGAAATATAGACAGTATGACGACAACCAAGTTATTATTGACAAGATCCGGACCTATCGAACGCAAAGATATCCTGAC
>DATAAU010000006.1:0-5235 GCA_036259955.1 Nitrososphaera sp.
CCCAAAAGCATCAGCAAGAATTCCTGAGCTACAGAGTGAGCGCAGACGAGTTGACCCTGATGGTATCTATTCTGCGGACACGGTCTTGGTTCCACTTGAAGATGGCGATCGAACAGAGGCACTTGTAAAAATGAATAAGGCTGTGATCACAATCGACCTTAACCCACTATCTAGGACATCTAAGGCTGCAAACATCACGATTGTTGATAATATAGTAAGAGCTATGCCGTCGTTAGTACAAGCCGCTAGAAAGCTCAAAGATGTTACATCGTTAAAAAAAATTGTAGATAATTTTGACAATAGGAAGAACCTCCAAGATACAATTAAGATCATGAAAGGAGAAATCTAATCATTGCAGGGTAAGGCAAAACTCAACGTAAATGATATAGTATCGAAGAAAGGCAAAGAAAAGATCTCTGTTCTTACAGCATATGAGTATTCTACTGCAAAGATATGCGATAGCGCGGGCATTGACATTTTGCTTGTGGGAGATAGTGCAGCAATGGTGGTACTGGGTTACTCAAACACAGTGCCTGTAGGTATGCAAGAGATGATTATATTTTGTGGGGCAGTGGCAAGAGGAACTAAACGTGCAATGATAGTTGGCGACATGCCCTTTGGTTCATATCAGGTGGGTCCAGATGTGGCAGTTGAAAATGCGATCCATATGATAAAGGCGGGCTGCGATGCAGTCAAACTTGAAGGAAGCTTGGAAATTGTGGATACTATAAGAGCGATAATCAATGCAGGAATACCTGTTATGGGTCACATTGGCCTCAGACCTCAGACATCATCACTATGGGAGGGCTACAGATTGCAGGGTAGGACAAAGGAAGCAGCAAACAAGCTGATTGAAGATGCTATTGTTCTAGAGAAGGCAGGAGTCTTTAGCATTGTTCTTGAGATGGTTGCAAGCGAGGTAGTAGATGCAATAACAAAGGGTGTGTCAGTTCCAACGATAGGCATAGGATCGGGCCCTAACTGTGATGGTCAAGTGCTTGTGATCCACGATATGTTAGGCATTTACCAAGACATTCGGCCGAAATTCGTAAAAAGATATGCAGAACTTAACAAGGAGATATTTGATGCGGTTTCAAGCTATAATCAGGAAGTCAAAACTGGAGTGTTTCCGGGGGAATCTAATACATTCCATATGGATGCACAGGAGATAGACAAGTGGAAGAATGAGAGAACAAGATGACAGCAGGAAGAGGAGTTCACCCTTCAAAAGATATCCTTGGAACACAAGGAGCTGGGCTTCAAGGCAAAAAAATAGTACTTTGCATTACGGGAAGTATTGCTGCTTACCGGGCAATCGACCTAGCACGACTGTTGATGCGACACGGAGCAGATGTTTATGCGGTAATGACAGAATCAACAGCATCAGGGCTACTTAATCCCGAAATAATGAGGTGGGCCACAGGTAATGAGGTAGTCACAAAGCTGACAGGTAATTTGGAGCACATTATGCTAGCTGACTATGGTATGTCAGACCTTGTCATCGTCTACCCATGTACGGCCAACACTCTTGGCAAGGTAGCAGCAGGCATCGATGATACACCTGTTACATCGATCCTTAGCGTTGCGCTCGGCAGCAAGATCCCCGTAATAGTAGCTCCTGCAATGCATGAGGCCATGTATGAGAACGTATTTGTCAAGCAAAATGTCAGCAAATTAAGGGAGCATATGATATTCGTGGAACCCAAAATGGAAGCAGGTAAGGCGAAAGTCGCGGATCCTGAGAATATTTTAAATGCCACAATCTCAGTCCTTTACAATAAGACTATTTTATCCGGTAAGAGAGTGCTTGTTACTGCTGGAAGTACCGTTGAATATATTGACCCAATAAGAGTCATGACTAACCTAAGCTCGGGCAAGATGGGTATTGCCATAGCACAGGAGGCAAAGCGGATGGGCGCAGCTGTTACGGTAGTATATGGTCACGGAACCATCGATCCCCCAAGTGGCAAAATAGTCCGTGTAAGTACAGGTAAAGAAATGTATGAGGCGGTACTTTCGGAGTTATCATCAAACCGGTATGACATTGCTATAATGACTGCCGCTGTTTCAGACTTTACGCCATTAAAAAAGTCAGACAAAAAAATCGACACACAGTTAGGAAAGGTCGAAGTATCGCTTGTTCCTACAAGGAAAATAATTGATCAAGTGAAAAATAAAAGTAAGGACACGTTCCTCGTTGCATTCAAGGCAGACTACGGGGTATCAGACTCTGACCTGATACAAAAGGCATATAGAAAACTGAAAGAGTCTGACGCAGATATTGTTGTGGCAAATGATATAGGCAGAAAAGGTTCTGAACCTGGCTCTGACAATAATGAAGTGTTTATTGTTAATAAGAAGAAGGAAGTTATCCACCTGCCTTCTAAGAGTAAGGTTCAAGTTGCTCAAAAGCTGCTGGAGATTGTGGCTGAATTAACAGTAAAGAGTCGTAGCAAATGATGTTATCTCACAATAGCAGGCAGACACCAAATTGAATTTTGGAATAATTAGCGTCGACTGCCGCCACTTCTTTAATTCTTTCATGTCGCTTATTAGAATGATACTTTTTGTACTATCTAGGCCGTTGACGTCAAGACGGAGGTCTAGATAAACCAATAAAAAATCCAGCAGCATGTCCAATGCCCGATCTATCAGAAAGAATGTAGACTACGATATAACATTCCCGGCTCTTAGCTTTTGATATGTACGAAGTGATAAGCGAGAGAATGTAGTTTTCTTTATTTGTCAGAGAACAAGAAGATCTTTTGTAAACTTGTTGAGCACCTGTGGCTTGCCATCATTTATAATTATACTGTCTTCTATCCTCACGCCGAATTTATTCTCTATATATATTCCTGGTTCGATGGTGATAGCCATGTTTGCTCTAAGCTCTTCATCATTTTTCATCCTAAGCCAAGGAGGCTCGTGAACATCAAGACCTATACCATGGCCAGTTGAGTGGATGAATAATTTCTCATATCCGCGCTCCGCTATCAAGTTCCTACATACCGCATCAACCTGACCACAGGTCACGCCTGATTTTGCCGTTTTGAGGCCTATTTTTTGAGCCTCTTGCACTACATCATACACCTTATTCATCTCCTTGGTGACAGAGCCAAGAGCAAATGTTCTTGTTGCATCAGCAATGTAGCCGGCATGTCGCAGTGTAAGATCGACTACTATCACATCTCCCTTGCGGAATTTTCTATCTGTCACTTCAGCATGTGGCAGTGCACTGTTTGGACCACCTGCTATGATTAGAGGATTTAGTGTAAATTTGTACGATGGAGGATTTGCACTCATTTTCATTGCCTCGTAAATGAGATTTGCCTGAAGATCACGCTCAGATAGACCTACCTTTATTTCCTCTTCGCATATTTCATATAGTTTATCCAGTATCTTGGCTGCTTTTGAAATAACTTTGATCTCGGCTTGATCCTTTATCCTGCGTGTCAGAAAGAACGGATCTGTATTTACCAAAATGTCGCCACCTTGCTTGCGAATTGAGCCAATAGTGTAGTAATCGCTACAGTCGGTGCACACCTTGCTACCCTTCACTAGTGAAACAAATGTGGAAATGAGTTCACCTCCCCTTTCAGTAACAATTACTTCACAGTCCAATGAAGTCCTCTCAGCTCTCAAATATTCTAATTTGGGTGTGATCAACTTTGTTGTATCGTTGTCCATGCATACTGCGATGGCTTCACCCCAAAAACCTGTGAGATAGAATACGTTTTCTGGCTCAAATGCTGCAACCATAGGACAATGCTCTGCTTTCTCTGCATGCTGCAAAATGGTCAAACGGCGCTCTTTGATTGACAACCCGAAGAGCAATTGTAATCTATAGCGTTATAAAGCATTTCGAGAGGGTTTTTTGTAATTTGATTTAAATATGGCTGGCGCTCCCGCATTTTTTGAAACTATATGGAATATCTGGTCATGCTCCCCGGTCCAACGAATGTCCCGAATAGAGTCATGAACGCAATGCTTGCGCCTATGATAAACCACAGAAGTGATGACTTTCGTATATTATACAAGGAGATAGTTGAGAAAACCCAGAAGGTCTTCCAGACTTCAAATGATATTGTGCTACTTACTACTTCAGGCACTGGTGCTGTCGAAGCATCTGTTATTAACCTCATCAAGAAAGGAGATAAAGCACTAATCCCGGTTAATGGTGAGTTCAGCACAAGGCTTGCTGACCTTATTGACAGCTGGGGAGGAGAGGCCATCAGAATAAGCTCGTCGCCCGGAGAGAACCCGCCTTACGACAAGTTTGAGGAAGCATTTGACAAACACAAAGACATTAAAGCCATTTACGCAGTTTATAACGAAACGTCTACTGGAACTACAATAAGATACATGGAAAAGTTGGGTGAACTTGCGACAAGAAAGGGTGCTTACTTTATTGCCGACGCTGTTTCAATACTTGGAGGCGACGAGTTGCCAGTAGATAAATGGAACATTGACATTTGTGTGACTGCTTCGCAAAAAGCTCTTGCCGCTCCTCCAGGTGTCGCTCCGATATCGATAAACAATCGCACGAAGAAATACATGCAAGAAAATCCTCCTCCAACACAGTATTTGAACTTAAAGCGCTACTTCAAATACTATGAGGAGCATTACGAAACACCCTTTACACCTGCGCTGCCACTTTACTACGCGTTTAGAGAAGCCCTCGATATGGTGCTCGAAGAAGGCCTAGATAATAGAATAAAGCGGCACAAGATATGTGCTGACGCATTCTATGCAGGCCTGGGCTCACTTGGTCTCACTCCCTTTGCCAAGCCGGATGCAAGAAGCAATATGATAATTGCAGTGAATTACCTCCAAGGGATGGATGACAAGAAATTCCGTGGACTATTATCAAATGAGTTCAAAGTGTTGGTGGCAGGGGGCTTTGGGAACCTGAAGGGCAAGGTGTTCAGGATTGGCTCGCTGGGCGAGGTCGGTCGCTACCATGTTATGCGAACCATATCGTCTATCGCCTCTGCAATGAACATGCTGGGGCTAAATACAAACGCTGAAGCTTCATCATTGGCAATGGATCGACTAAAAGCGCTTGGTTAAATGAAATCCTCACGATTTTTTATGATCTATCAAGATTAATATAAGGTAGAACAGAAGCGGATTTCTATGCCTTTAGAGAAGGGTTCTCTAATATTGGTGGATTATACTGCTAGAGTTAAAGATACTAACGACATTTTTGATACAACTCGAGAAGAAGAAGCTAAG
>DATAAU010000007.1:0-11288 GCA_036259955.1 Nitrososphaera sp.
AAGAAGAAGAAGAAGAAGAAGAAGTATTCTAGAGATTAACTAAATAATGACCATTGCGTCATCCCCTATGTGTATATGGATAGGTATATGAATAACAATTCAAGATTCGGCCATAACAGAACTCAAAAAAATGAGTCAAAGAGAGCAGGAGCTATCAGTAGGAGTTTAGCAAAAAAGAGTACGAGGATGATTACAAAGGCGATAGGTTGATGGTTGAGAGTAGTGAAGGCTGTTACAGTTTAAGCAGACACCACATCTCTGAAAGTCGTTACTTTGATAATAACAGTCAGGTAGACTTTTTTGACAGTTACGCACCAGCAGATAGCACTAGCTGGAATAATAGCGCTTGAAGTTAAAGTGAAGGCAGGCCATAATTGAGGCTTGTAGATACCTTCAAGGCAAGTCTGGACCCGCATCTGTTCAGTCTTTACCGGAGATATCTTTATTCAAGGTACAAGGCAACGGATGAGCTTGCACAGGCAGAAGTAGTGCACGAGAAAGCAAAAGAAATTCTACTCAAGATGACAGATAAGTTTAGGCAAAATATGTCATATTTTGATCCTGGTGACCAGCTCGCAGTTGAAATTGAAAATCATAACTTGAGAAGCCCGGTTGGCATTGCCGCGGGGTTTGACAAGAACTGCGATGTACTTACTCCAACATCATACGTCTTTGGCTTTCTGAATCCAGGCAGCGTACTAAAAAATCCTAACACTGGCAATCCTCAGCGACCCAGGAGTGAGGGAACAGTCAGGATTGTAGTTGACGACGAAAGAAAGGCGTTAATTAATGCACAAGGCTACCCACATAAAGGCCTCGATTATTCAGTTTCAAATTTAAGAAAATTTGCAGAATGTGCAAGGGGCGATGCGAAGATCCTGCTCAACTTTTCAGGCATTACTGACACCCATACGGAAGATGCTGTACTTGATTCATGTAAAGAAATTCTAGTTAGAGCTTCACCCCATGTTGACTTTGGGTTTGAAGAAAATAGGACTTCGCCAAATACTGATTTTAATAAAATCCTCCAGACACCCGAGTTCACAAAAAAGATAATCGACCTAATGAATACACACGTTCCAGGAAAGGTCAAGGCATCCAAGATATCCCCATACAATAAGCTACCACCATCAGATGAAGAAAGGAAATCCAAGCTCGAATCAATCAAGGTATTCTATGAAAATGGGGGGCACATGGTCACGCTAGGCAACACAAGGTCGGTTGATACTAGATCCAATAAGCTTTGTCGAAACTTTGCAAGAGGAATTGCAGGCGAGAGTGGCAAACCGCTTTTTCCGTACATGTTGAAGCTGGTGGAAGACGTGCACAGAGCATTTCCAGATATAAAGATAATAGCCTGTGGCGGTATTTTTTCTGGAGCAGATGCTTGGAAAGCATACGAAAAAGGCGCAACTCTGCTCTCGCTCTATACTGCTCTTACATTCTATGGCTTTGGTGTTGTAAGGGACATACAGGATGGTTTGAAGAGAAAGCTAGGAAGTCAAACCTTACAAGATTTCATAGAAAAACGAGATGGCCACATGCGGTGAATACTAATACAAACCATTGCAAAGTATTGGAAACCTTTTAATGCACCTGTAATCACTTTCCTCTAAAAGGAATAGGGATTTGGAGCGTTGGGAAAGTATCCTAAAGTAGTTCTTGCTGCTGACCGCACATTGATGTCACCTTACAGAGGAATCTCACTTGCGTCATTCTTTGGGTGTGCACCAGCACTGGACCCTAACAGAGATCACAATTCGTTTTGGTACTATGTAATGCGCAATCAGGTCACTCCGAAAGTCCTTTTTGATTTTATTTGCAATCCTATTGGCCATACAAATGGTGTCGCCAGTTACGCTCCCTACGGCCTAAGAAAGGTAGAGGCTGCGCTCCTGAGGGATGGCTACAAGCAGGAGGATGTCGTGGTTTCCCATCCCGATCATATAGAGAAATTCATTGGACCTGAAACAGAAGTAGTTGGAACATATGAGATGGATCCTCTTGGTATGGGGCCAGTGACCATGACGTTCACCTACGGCCGCAAACAAATGTCATATGATGAGTTTTACAACCGCGAGCTTCACATGAGAATCAATGCCGCCAAGGCAAGAACAGGAAGCAAGGCAAAGGTGATTGCAGGTGCTTCGGGTACTTGGCAGTACAATTACGATCCAGCTAAGATAGAAGAGTATGGTCTATACGGGATTGTAGAAGGTGAGCTGGGCGGTATCGGCCCAGAGATTGATGGAGCAGGAGGCAAATTCTTTGATGCGATTATTGCAGGTGAGTGTGACACTGCCAATCCCTTCAAAAAGAGTCAATTCAAAGTTGAGATTAAAGAATTTATTAGAAATGACAGGACATTTCATGGCAGGTTCATTCATTATTGGAATGAACCATCGGTCGAGGAGATTCCAACTATCGTCAACCCTAGCATGCATGGCATGATCGAGGTTATGCGGGGCTGTGGGCGGGGCTGTAAGTTCTGTGATGTAACGCTGCGTCCACTCAGATATTATCCAGTTGAAAAAGTGAAAAAGGAAATAGAGGTGAACATGAAGTACGGTGGGTTAAAGAATGCATGGGTTCATAGCGACGATATTTTCGTTTATGGGCTTAACCCACGGACAACCAAGAACATGCAGCCAAATAGGGAAGCATTGGAAGAGCTGTTCAAAGGCATCATGGCAACTGGCATAGAGCATACAAATCCAACCCATGGGACGCTTGCCGGTGCAATAGCAGATGAGAGACTCATCCCGAATATATCTAAGATAATTAGAGCAAGCCCCAACAACCATATCGGTATCCAATGTGGTTTCGAAACGGGCAGCGTAAGACTCATTGGCAAGTATGCAGACCGCAAGCTTGCTCCATATAAGCCAGAAGAATGGCACTGGGTGGTCAAAACAGCCATTAAGACACTCAACGAGAACTACTGGGTCCCAGCGTTTACGCTCATCATGGGTCTTGACAACAATGAGACACTGGAGGATAGCTGGGAGACAATCCAGCTCATACACGAGATCGAGACGGAGCAGCCAGACAGCAAATTCACTACGACTCCGCTCACCTTTGTGCCTATTGGGCTCCTTGAGAAATCAGACTTTTTTGATATTGGTAATACAATGGACCCAGGAAAGCTGGGCGTTATGTACAAGACTTGGCAACACAACTTCAAATACGGCATCCAAAAGTTCATGGGCAAAGTAGGGCGCAACAATCCTGTTAAGGACTGGTTCTTCACTCAGATGGCTTCAACTCTTGGAGGCGTACCACTCGCTGCGATGGAGAAATTTGCAAGAAAAAAGGGCAGAGAGCACGAGTATGCCATTGAAAAAATAAAAGCAAAATACTGGTGAAAGATCAACTTTATTATGATATCGCTTCTTGCTATGCTCAGAAGGATGACGTCCTCCAATGGAGGACCTTAGACACAGGCAATGCTTGCTAACACCATCTAAGAGCAAACAGCGTCAATATAGGCTCAAGGAGCGAAAAAATGGGGTGTCACAAGACGGTGCAAGGTCATTAAATACTAATGCACAAGTAAAAAGAAGCAGAGATGATAACATTCAAAAATCTAACGAAATATTTCTTTTTATTTAATTTAATTTCAGTTTTATAGATACAAAAAATAATGAACTGGTTTCTTGATACATTTTCTTTTTGTGCTTATTTCCTTCTTGAAGTATCTGTTTCTTTTTCTTCAGTCGTTCCCGTAGTCTTGCCTGTAGTCGATGCTGCTGTTCCTGTTGTGGTGTCACCATAGCCTCCCTCTTGCATCCTACTAACCGTATCTTTTGCGTTCTGCCCAAAGATCCTGGCAGTATTTGAGGTTAACCTTGCGATTTCTTTAGAATTGTGTCTTGCATAATTCGTAGCTGCTCTACTTGATTCAATTCCTGCAAACAACATGTTAGTTGCCATGCGTGTACCTGCTGCTACCGAGTCGGCCATTGCACTTATACTCCTTGCATAAATGTCTGCCATATCTCTAGGCGACACTCCCATCCACCACCAAGGTTGGATCATACCCATCATCATCCAATAATTGTTGTTACCGCTGCTAGTAGTGCCAGCGCTGCTGCTAGTTCTATCTGCAAACGGAGTCCATGTAGACTGCAGAGAATTGATTACCTCTTTTTGTGAATCCAAAAAGTTATCCGCAATCTCTCGAGTTGCATCGGCTGTCTCATTCTGGAAATCTGTAACGGTTTGAGAATACCTTGGAGTCTCCCTCCTTACTTCCTCTATTGCCCTGCGAATATTGTCTTTTGTATCATCAATTGATCTATTGATTGCGTCTTGCTGCTGTCTTTGCAAGAATTCTGTCCTTTCACGTTCCTCCCGTCTAGACATGTCAACTGGATGACGGTTAAACCATATAAACAAATAGTTGTAGTAGCTGCATAAAGAACGCGCCTCTATGCATTACATGGAAAAAAATCAGTCTAAGAACTTAAGATTAGACTTTAAAAGGGTACGTGAGACTCGAAGCTCACGAATCACGTTGATCGCATCCTTGATAGCTAATCCCGGATCAGCTAGAAGTTTGTTAGGCGTTTGAAGATTCGTTATTATAGGTTTTAGATATAATTTCTGCCCATAATGATGTAGATTTCTTTGGTAGAACAGATTTTATATAAACGCGCATATGTGAGTCTATCCTGCTTTGAATTCAATAAATATACGAATCTAATACCGTGTGATAGAGTACATCAAAAATTCGAATACGTGGGAAATATTAAGCAGAATTTTTTGGCAGATCCGAAGAATTACTCTTGTCCATAATTTATCAGATCAATTATAAAATGCTAGCAGAGGATATTCTTTACCTGTTTTGAAGTAGGCGCGAAAATACGTACCGTAAAATCCTGTTTAGCAAAAGGATTTTAGGTTATTTAACGAAACTCTTTATTTATGATGAACACTAAATTTCTAATATGACATCAGAAATTTTTGGAGAAAAGCAAGAGATCAAAAAGCAGCATCATGTGTACGATGATAAGACAATTGAGAACATGAAACAATATTTTAAGGTCGAACATGACTCTGATGCATTACTGAAATATATAAGAGGAAATAGAATTAATCACGACCTACTAGCTTGACGTTGTAGTTAATTTTTCCTTATACATCGCAAGAACCATCGTAGTTCAGAATATGTTTGAAATTTGAAATAACGCATCAATCCCTCAACAGTCTTATCATCGTATTCTAGATGATGATATTTCTGCTTATCATCGGTCTGCCAAGAAGGTGAAGGTTCGTCAGTGGAGTAGTTTGTAGCCAATTTAATGTTGGTCTATTACCTACTGTTATAGGATTTAACTAGCGCTAATGAATGTACTATATGAATCTCTTCATACCTCAGTAGGTATAAAGGTTATCTGTCAACCAGGATTGTAATAAAAACACAAATGACAAAGTGATAGATATAGAGACGCAGACTAATATACATAAAACCTTATAGACAGTCAACGTTTTAGGCATACGACAGAGATGGCACATGATGAAGATACCAGCGAGATAGTGCAAGAAGACTATTAACAGAAACTATTGATAAAGAAATGACCTGTAACAATTTCTACGATGATTAGATCACCTCTGTTTAATTGTCATGCCGTCCACTACGAAAGTGAATGTCGTACAGACGAGGACGATTTGGAGGCAACCGCTTCGGTGGTCCAAAGCCGGTTGAAAGTGGTAAGGAATACGATGTTCAGGTTACAGAGATTAGTCGAAAAGGCGATGGAGTTGCCAGAATTCAAGGATTTATTGTTTTTGTAAAAGGCGGGAGAGTGGGACAGAAGACCAAAGTGAGGGTAACACACGTAGGAGACAGATTTGCGACAGCAGAAACCATTAATGGCGGAGAGCAGCAGCAGGTGGAGCAACATCAATCAGCTGAGCAATCACAGGATATTGTTAGCCCTACAGTAAGAGAAGAAGAAAAGCCAGAACTACAGGACTACTCAAGCTCAGAAGCAGAAGAGATCAAGCCTGAAGAGCAACCTCCAACAGGCTGATACAAGGTCATTGGTAGCTTACTATAACTTCACACTGTAAGAGATAGATACCTAGGCTTCATGAAAAATGTCGAGCAATACATAGAGCCAAAGATAGCAATAAAAGAAGTTCTATTAAGATTCTTATATATTATATATGATAACCTTCGTAGGCCAAATAGAAACGAATCTCGCAATTTGTGGATGAGCAGAGCAGAGGAAGAAACAAGAAAGAAAATTCTTGATCATCATACGATAGATATTACTTAAACAGAGGTTATGCAGTACCCGCCTGATAACTGCATAGATATATTACATGAGTTTTCATATATGCAACTGATTGGGCGAGCAGTCAACGCCACAAAAGTTCATCACTGTTAATGGTTATACCATAAGGTATCTCGACTATGGCGCACCTGACTCTAAGACCCTGATTCTTCTGCACGGAATTGGCGCTTCTGCTGAAAGATGGTCTCAGGCAATTCCTGCTCTGTCAAGGTACTTTCATCTAATAATTCCAGATATTATTGGTTTTGGTTACAGCGACAAACCTGCTGTGGAGTACACAATGGATTTCTTCGTTGACTTTCTCAAAGTATTTCTTGAGAATCTCAGCATATCCAAGGCAAGTTTCATCGGCTCATCATTTGGAGGCCATGTTGCCACCGAATTTGCAATCAGGTTCAACCACATGGTCGAAAAATTAGTACTGGTGTCGCCTGCAGGTATGATGAAGACATCAACCCCAACACTTGATAGATACATCATGGCTGCTCTTTACCCCGTATACGAGCATGTCTATGAAGCCTTCAGGGAAATGGCCTACGAACCGGATGCCGTCAGCGAAGAGATAGTGATGGATTTCGTGAACAGAATGAGACTTACTAATGCAAAATATGCGTTCATGTCCACTGTGCTCGGTATAAGATATGCACCCAAGATGAATGGCAGACTTTCCAATATAATTGCTCCAACCCTTCTTGTGTGGGGAGAACACGATAAGATGATACCGTTGCAGTATGCAAAAGAATATGATGAAATTCCCAAAAGGGAGCTTGTGGTGATAAAAAACTGCGGTCATACACCATATGTCGAAAAACCTACGATGTTTAACAAAATCGTCTTAAGGTTCCTTACAGGTAAAGAGCAATAGTTAGGTTTCCTTCTGCATGGATCCTTTACGTCGACGCTCTATAGGTACCACAATCACCTGAACAAGATCTCCATCTTCTATGTTGAGTGCCTGCCTTTCCGCTTCGGGAATAGAAATTCTGCCTCCGCTCTGCACAGTAGTCTTGAACATCGCATTGTGAAATGTCAGACTCTGAAGAACCGCAAAGTAGTTCTGCATAGCATCTTGCTGAATATTAGAAAACTGTCGGATGAAGTCCTTCTGTGCCTCACTTCCCTTTGTGATTGCTTTTTTAAAAGTGTCCATAGGATCTGCTGAATCGCTAGAACTCATGCGCATTAGCAAACACAAATATCAATTATTTAATGTTACCTAGTTAAGTTGCATATTTAAAACAAAATTGCTTCCGCGAACAATTAGAAACTATAGAGACACAACGATCGAGATAACAAATCTACTGTGAGCCGTGTCAGGGCAACATTAGAATTAACAATATTGGAAAAAGTTCAATAATAACACGTGGTATATATATCAGAAGTGCAGACGCTTTCTTCTACCTTTGATCCCATCATCAGTATAAACAGCGGACAGGTCTTTCTTTGGGAAAAACATAAGGATTCATGGTATGGCATACATGGGGACAGAGTTGTCAAGTTATCACAGTCGGATAAAGGTATTGAATTTTTTTCCTTTCCAGAAGACAAATCCTGTGACCAAAAAATATTCAGAAGGGATGACAACATCAAAGAGATTTTTGAAGAAATATCGCATGATCCACTTGTATGCAGACTAGTCAAGGCATATCCTGGCCTCCGCCTCATAAGACAGGAGCCTCACCAATGCTTATTCTCGTTTGTGTGTGCAAGCAATACCAACATACCCATGATTCGAAGGATGCTCTATAATATGACAAGAAAATTTGGCAGGCGCATAAGAGTTGATGGAATAGACTTCTTTACATTCCCTTCCGCTGCAGATATCAACAAGGCAAGTCTAGATGAGCTACGGAGCTGCGGCCTCGGATATAGGATAAAATCGATAAAGGCTTTAGCTAATGAGATATCAAGTGGACGACTTGACGTTGATTTCTTAAAAAAAGCTAGTTATTACGAATCAAAAAAAGAGTTATTGCAAGTCTACGGAATCGGGAATAAGATAGCAGATTGTGTGCTTTTGTTTTCACTTGAAAAGCTTGATGCGTTTCCAATCGATGTCTGGATCGCAAGAGCACTTTCTAGTCATTATGCTTGGCTTCATAAATTTAAATTCCAAGACAAGATTTCCCCCCATCAGTACCAGCAGCTGTCAGATGGCGCAAGAAAGTATTTTGGAAAGTATGCAGGATATGCTCAGCAGTATCTTTACTACCACATAAGACAGATTGCAGGTAGAAAATGGTGATAAATACTTAATAACTATCATTACAAATACTGAATAGTAATGTTAGCTAATCGCCCTTATCATGGCAAGACCCTTAAGAACGCTTGACTGGGTGGTTATTGCAGCCCTTGTGATAATTGCAGCTATAGTAATATACTTGCTTTGGCCGCTTGTAATTGCAATAGCAATAATTGCCGCAGGATACTTTATCTATAGGTGGTACACAGGCAAAAGGCTTATCAGAACAGGTTAACTAATCCTATTTTTTCTATTTGTGAGCATGCTTTTTCTTTTCATATCATCGTTCGTAGGAATGAGATCTAATAACTTCTCTATACTTTCACTTGGTTATCCATAAAAAGGCCACAATTAATGCTGCTGTTCCTACACGTTTGAGTATATTGTGTTGTTGTAATCATATCGCCAATTATGCTTTTACCTCTAATTGCTAAGCTACTGCGTCAGATCTATAATGCTTCTTCGGATGATCAGCTTAGCTTCCCGTGAAACGTCATATTGCTCCAAAATTATGTCTGGATCTTTGATCAGCTCGTTTCTGAATTCTGGTTCGCTTGCTGCCTTAAGGAGGACCTCGCTTATAATCTCAGCTTCCTTTTGCTGTTGAGATTCCAAGGGTATCAGCACCAAACCGAACGCTTGTATATAATCTTAGTGTATGATTCCTATATAACTTACGAAACGTAAAATACAGCAACTATGACTTCCAATTAAGTTCAGAGAAAGAAAGAGAGGTAAATGTCCGCAAACCGGACCATTCATGTTTGCAAATAATGTAAGATCGGTTACAGGTTGCAGATCGCAGCTCTTTGACTTGACAAGTCTCACTTGTTATAGATAGCGATCTTGAAACATAAGAAAATGCTATATTCCCAACGAGATGGTATTATGTGCTTTGATGCCCAACACAGGCCTCAGGGTAGTTAAGACAGCAAGATGAATTGCAGAGGTATTGAACAGTAGTTTTTTTCATGAACTGCCTAATGCTTATTGCATGTGTTCCGATAACAAAAGCTTATCGCTTGCAAATCTAGTGCATTTTACCGACCATATACACGGGGAATAAAAAGAATAGAAAAAAAGAGAGGGATAGATCCTATCCGGTTACATATGCCCTTTCGCCGTGCTGTACAAGGTCCAGACCAATCTCTTCTTCCTTCGGAGTGACCCTTATGCCGCCTGGCCATACTACATCCATTACCTTGATAATGAGTGCAGTGATACCCATGGCCCATGCAAGTGCAGCAAATGCGCCTACAGCATTTTCATATAGCTGTGCAGGATTGCCAAAGGCAAGTCCATTATCTCCCCATGAGGTAAACCGTGCTTCTGCAAAGATACCGGTTAGTATCGCACCTGCAAGACCACCGACACCGTGCACAGCCCATGTATCAAGTGCGTCGTCCCACTTTCTCCTATTCTTGAATGTAAGTGCTGCATAGCAGACAATGGACGCCAAGATGCCTATGACTATTGATGACATTGGTGACACGAAGCCAGATGCAGGTGTGATCGCTACAAGTCCAGCTATTGCACCAGTAGCTGCTCCAACTGTCGAAGGTCTACCAGTATGTGCCCACGATATCAGAGCCCAGGTTACTGCAGCCATGCCTGTAGCAATTTGTGTTGCAAGAAATGCACTACTGGCATTGGTCGCGGCTGCACCAGCTGAACCTGCGTTGAAACCGAACCAGCCGGTCCACAGAAGCGCTGCGCCTAAGACAACAAGTGATATGTTGTGTGGCTCCATTGGGATCTTACCATATCCCAGTCTGCGTCCAAGCATGAGAGCAACCACAAGACCGGCCCAACCAGAGGTAATATGTATGACTGTTCCGCCTGCAAAGTCGAGTGATCCTAGACAACCGGTCCACCCGAATCCACAATAGTCAGGATTTCTTCCATAGTTGTCAGGTGCGGCAATCTGCCATGTCCAATGGGCAGCAAAGTCATAAACAAAAGTTGCCCATATGACTATGAATATAATAAACGCACTAAATTTCATCCTCTCTGCTACGGATGCTACGATTAGAGCGGGTGTAATAATAGCAAACATCATTTGGAATGCTACGAAGGTTGTATGCGGTATTGTGATAGCATACTGACTTGATGGTACATCATGATGTACGTATTGCAGTCCAGCCCAATCCAAAGTTCCTATGAATCCATATCCTCCCGCATCAGGTCCAAATGCAAGACTGTATCCCCACAGCGCGAACTGCACTGCAATAACCCCCGTCGTAATGAATACCATATGAATTGTGTTCACAGCATTCTTTTGCCTCGATAGACCACCGTAGAACATCGCCAGCCCTGCAGGAGTCATCATGAGAACCAGTGCAGAGGCTGTCAACATCCATGCATGGTCACCAGTATCAATCGGACAGGGAACAAGCTCTGCTTGTCCGGTTTCATTGTTTGTTTGCGTCACGTAGCTTCCATCCTCATTTGTCTCAAAGCAGGAATACACTACTGCAGGGTCGTTAGCTGTATACGCAAGTGCAGTTTCGGAAAAATTAACGGCCGCTAGCGCCGCTATTATAGCAGCTAGACCCAGAAAAGTGATTTTTCTATCAAGAAAACCCTTCGTTTTAGCGTCTAACATAGAAATGAAGGCTGGAAAGTTTGAATAAAAGCATTTATCTTAATTTTTATTAACTAAGACATATTTTGGTTGATTATAAAAGTGAAAATAATAACGTAAAATGAGAATTTTATGATAAGGCGCCATTACCATAATTGCA
>DATAAU010000008.1:0-3590 GCA_036259955.1 Nitrososphaera sp.
GTAATGTATTGTCTATATTCGTTGCCTGCCTCTCCCCCTTCCTTTATCTTATCCCACAGTAGACTCTTAAGCGCAGATTCCACCTGATCAGAAATAGGATACTCAAATGGCATTATCTGCTCGTCATTTCTGACGTAATACGAACCTGGTACTAGCGCACGATCGTATAGATAGTTCTCGTGATATTTAATATCAGCTTCCCATGACGTCACTTTTTCACGAAAGCTATAGTCAGTGCCGCCTATTGAGAGCGGATCAGGTGCAATCACTTTGAGGACCTCAATTTCCTTATCAAGAATAATGTCTTGTTTCTTGACTTGTTTGAGTGTGAATTTGGTCTCTTTTTGTGCGATCTGTCGGGCCTGGTCTGCAAAATCCATCTTTGTATAGCAATAGGGCTTGTGGTCAGTTCTATCACGCCATTGGTAAATAATTTTGTCTTGAGGATCATAAAACTTCAGATATACCTTCTTCTCTTCGCCAGAGTAAACGGCGGACAGCAACAGCATTGGCCTACTATCTTTGGGCAACTCCGGCAAGCTGTCAAATCCTTTTCTTCGATCCGATACAAATTCCTGCTGCTGAACCAAGATACAAAGTGTCTGTCAATAGATCGATATTAAACGTTTTATCTAACACATGAATTCATGCTCCATGTGGACTTCAAAGTTGCGATAATCGGAGGTGGTGTGCTCGGAGTGTCGATTGCATACTTTCTATCATCTCACGCTAGAAATCCTGGATCCGTGGCGCTATTGGAGCAAGAAAAGAATATTGCACAGCATAGCAGCAGTAGGAATACTGGAAAGGTACACGCGCCTTTTCTCTATGACCCTGTAAAAAAGAAGACTTTTGCCAAGGCTGCTGCTCTTGGCTACGAAATGTGGCAAAAGTATTCTAGTCTCAAGAAAATGCAATTTAAGCATGATGGTGTCCTTGAAGTCGCACTAGATGACAAGGGACTTGATCGGCTATACCAGTATTTGGAGTGGGGAATGGCAAATGGCCTTACAAAACACGAAATACATTTGCTTGACAAAAATGAAGTCACAAGAACGGAACCAAACGTGCGATGTGTCTCTGCAATCTATTGCTCCAAAGATGCATCGGTTAACTATGGTGCATTTACAATTGGGCTTTTAGAAGATATTCAATCGTTCGGCAGCAATCTGCTCTTAGGACACAAAGTCGAACGAATATCTTCATTCGGCCAAGGACTATATTCTATGACTACGAATCAAGGCAAAGAGATCAGAGCAGAGTATCTTGTCAATGTGTCAGGTGGTAACTCTATGGACATTGCCCAAATGATGGGTGTTGCAAAGGGTTATACCGACATTCATTTCAGAGGAGAGTACTGGCTGGCGCCACCAGAGTATTATAACCTGACAAAGTTGTCGATCTATTCGGTTCCCAAACATCCAGAATATCCCTTTTTAGATCCACACTGGATTGTGCGAGCAGACAACACATGCGAAGTAGGACCAAATGCTGTGCCTGTGTTTGGTCCTTATGCCTATAACTGGCGTAAAAACTTGGTCGATATGTTGCCAAAAATAATGGAGTCATCTCAGACAGGTGCAAGGAAGATTTTTTTTGACAGACAGTTTCTGTCACTTATAAGCACAGAATTGAAAAGCTCTTTGTCCAAGACAATGATGATAAACAGAGTACGTGAATTTCTTCCATCTCTCCGGCCATCTGCTTTTACACAGCGTGGGACATCTGGCATAAGATCATCAGTTGTTGACAAGAACGGCAGGTTCATACCAGACACACTCATACTCGAACGTGATTCTTCCCTCCATGTGCTCAACTATAACTCGCCAGGAGCCACAGGTGCACTGCCCATGGCAGCCAACATTGCAAGTAAGATAATAAAAACCGGTGTAGTACAAACAAGCGAGAAGGCAAGGTCGCTGTGGGATGCTCACACTATTGCCGATAGAATGAAAGTATGATCAATTTTTTAAGGTACTCTCAGTCACGATAGGATCAATTGCTTAAAGAAGTTTTTCTTGATGCTCTAAGAGATAAAGATGTCAAGATATCAAAAATAAAAGATTCGAATTTTCATAAAATTTTAGTAGAAGCATCGTCTCGCTGGATTTCCTATGACCCTGTCCCAGAAATATGCGAATCTGTTGGCATTGATAGCAGCTGGAACCGGCGTCCTTTTCAAGGTCTTCAACTTTATGTCGTAGACGCAGTAGCAGTCACTAGCACTAATAGGATCTTAGCTATGGAGTGGGAGGAAGACATAGTTGGCTCTGCAAGAGACGAACTGCTGGAATCAAGAGCCATGACAATGGAGGCATCACTTGCTCAAAATTCAACTGGAAAGGCTGACAGTATCTGTATCGATGGTTCGCTCGTCTCACGCTTGATGAAAAGCAGACCTGAAGTAGCCAACGAAATAGTAAAGAAGTGTGGCTCTTGCTTATTTATATCAAAGACCTCTGAGAGCCGATTGCAGTTCGGCCAAATGGGGTCAAAGGCTGGAGATATTTACTATTATGGGCACATTTGTAAGACCGCTGGCTTCAGTGTTCCTGTAGAAACACGATTCTGTCATGCACCATTGTTTGAAATCTATGCAAGACTGCGAGACCATACTCCTATTATCCGAATTGAAATCATCAACAATGCAAGTGATCAAGAAGTAAAATACACCTTGAATAAACTGCGATACCACAGCGTAGCTGGCTATCCCTACTGTTTGAAGCTGGCACACAATACATGCAAGATAACCCACGAAGATATAGACAGACTCGCAAGCATATACGGCTTGCAGAATGAGCAAGGGGCAAGGGATGCACTAAATGAGTGAAGAGCTAGGCATTTTGATAGGTGTCACCAAACCAGATGAAGTGACATTCGAATCGAGAAGGCCTGTCAGCATTGGCGAATATGTTATTCTAAACTATGGTGGCGACAAGGTACTTGGGCTTGTTGAAAGGTCGTCCATTAGTAGCGATGCGCTAGGTAGCAGTATTCGCAACTACGAAGAGGCTTTTGAGAGCAAACAGGTTGCAACTGAGAATCGTAGAGATAAAAGTTACAAGGGGCATGTGCGCATTCTTGGATATGTTGCTGAATTAAAAAAATGCAAGCCAATATTGCCCGCACTCCCTCCAGAGCCTGGCACCGAGGTGCACGAAGCGTCGGTTAAAGACCTTGCTGCAATATTTGCACCCTCTGGACAGCAATGGATAATGATGGGTAAACTTCTACGCAATACTGCAGTTGATGCTCGAGTAGACATTGACAAAGTTGTTTCGCGACACCTTGCAGTGCTTGCCATGACTGGCATGGGCAAGAGCAATCTAGTATCGCTACTGGCTAAAGAAATCGCTAGAATAAGCGGTACGATGGTTATTTTTGACTACCATGATGACTATTCTACGCTTGATATGGGATCTAACAATATCAACCTGCTGGATGGAAGAATAAACCCGCGGCTTCTGTCCGCAGACAAGCTTGCAGAGGTTATTGAGATTCAGGAAAATGCTTCAAACCAGATGCATGTGCTTAGAATTGCATTCACTGAAGACGTCAAACAGCGTAAGGGCGAGGATTTTTGGGATGCC
>DATAAU010000009.1:0-19052 GCA_036259955.1 Nitrososphaera sp.
CCAGCCTTGAAAATATCTATGTCCTCGTATGTTCCTATGTGGCATTTATGTTCAGAATGTATGGTGCGTATACATCTTGGAATAGCGTCCAATCTTCTAATCTGCTCTCTTATCTTTTGTGGCTATGTCATTTAGGATATAGTGTAATAGTTAGTTGCTTCGAGTCTGTACTCTAACCTGCTTATCATGATATCTGAATGATATTTGAAATTTCTCCTGCAAGGTTTTCTTGCATTATTTTTTTGGCATCTTCTACATCTTTACTATTTGCCAACGCCCACATTGCTTTGACCGTAGCTGTCTCAGAAATCATATCAGATAATGGTATCACCCCGATATCAAGTAAATCCCTGCCAGTATCATAGACCGTCATCCTCACATGTCCCCAGATACATTGTGATGTCATACACACCATAATGCCTGCGTCAACTGCCTTTTTAAGAGCAGGAAAGCACTGCTTGCCTACGTGACCTAGCCCCGTTCCCTCAATAATTATGCCCCTGTACCCTACATTAATTGCATGTTCTATGAGTGTAGGTTCAAAGCCCGGATAGTATTTTAGCAGTATGACTCTCTTCTCAAACCTTGTATTTACTTCAAAATTCCTGCCGCTGAATACTTTATCCAGTTTGTTTTGATCCTTATGCTGTATTTCTATTTCGTTGTTTCTTACAAATGCTGCGGGAGTCATGTCGATTGACTCGAAAGCATCACGCCTGCTAGTGTGATTCTTTCTTACTCTCGTTCCCCTATGACATGCAATAATGTCGTCTGAAGTTCCACCATGCATTGCGACAAAGACACCTGCATATTCTGATTTTGTTGCAAATATTGTCGCACCAAGCAAATTCAGGGCAGCGTCAGATGAAGGCCTATCAGATGACCGCTGTGCGCCGACAATGACCACCGGAACTGGCAATTTCTGGAGTGCAAAGCTGAGAGCAGCCGCAGTATAATGCATAGTATCAGTTCCATGAGATATCACAATGCCTCTGTACTTTTTTGTCTTGATTTTTTCTACAATCCTTTCTGCTATCGAGGTCCAGTGCTCTGGTCTAAGGTTCTCGCTATATTCGCTCATTAAAACTTCGGGGTCAATTGATGCATAATCTGCAAGCTCTGGAACTGAAACATACAAATCATTAGCAGAAAGGGCTGCATGGACGCCGCCCGTGCGATAATCTATTGTGCTTGCTATGGTTCCGCCCGTGCTTATCAAGGCAACCTTTGGCAAATTTTGCTTAGGCTTGTCAGCAGGAATGTGATAATAGCGAACTGTGGATGTGGTAGTTACTTTGGACGACTTTGTTATCGATTTTATTTTTCCGACATGTATGCCTGTATTATAACCGCTTTCTAATTTGATAACAACATATTCTTCATTAGCAGATTCATAGCGCGGCATCACCAGACCGGTTATCTCGGCATCCTCTGTAGTAATTTTGACGCTGTCGCCAACTGAAATGTCATGCTTTGATAGTAGTTCGAGCCCTGCCTCTCTATATCTGCCACTGTTGTCGTGATTTGTCAATGCTTTCAAAGCCAATTGCTAAATATATTAACAAATCTTTTTCTAGCTAAACAGTGTCTTGGCTCCATCTACTATGAATTGTACAGCAATAGCGGCAATGAGCACCGCAAAAACCCTAGTAACAATAATTGAGCCCCGTCTTCCAATTACTCGGTAAATTCTATCGGTGTATCTTAATACAACATATGTTACACCTATCACTATCATGATCGATAAAGCAGTTACGATGAGACCTGCAGTCTGAAATGAGATCATGACTGCTGTTATAGCACCAGGGCCTGCTAAGAGAGGAAATGCCAAGGGGACAACACCTGATTCACCCTGCGTCCCTGCACCCGCAAATCTCCACTCTCCATGCGTAAGGAGCTCTATTGATACAATGAAAAGCAAGATGCCGCCAGCAACCATAAAGCTAGAGATAGTGATGCTAAAGATAGATAATATCTGCGTGCCCGCCACCGCAAATACAAAGAGCAAACCCGCTGCAGTTATGATCGCAGTCTTGGTGACAGATGCCCTCTCTGTCTTTTCCATCTTTTGCGTTAGTGCAATAAAAACAGGCACATTTCCAACTGGATCAATGACTACAAAGAGTGCAATTGTCGATCTGATTAGATCTGTAATAAAAGTAGAAGAAAGATGGTCCACTTTGGTATCGACTTAGACGTATTAGTATTAGCTATGTTCAGTTATTGCGATGTTTCTTGATTCTAGTATCTTTAGAATCGCCTTTTCGATGTCTTGCTCAGTAATGTAGCCAAAATCCCATGCGTCGATAAAATTCAGAAAGTCGGTTTCCAGCATCTTTGCTGTATCTTGAAATTCTGCCATCCTATCCAGCGTATCTGGCGACCTGTAGCCTTTCGCCACCATGATAGGACATCGGTGATCTTTCTCAATTGGAATATACCAGGCATTTTTGGCAAACCTGTAATGGCCGTCAGATATCATAGTGTACATTCGCATCAGCTCTTCATTGGTTAACTTTTGCAGGTCCATATACCACGGTTCATTAACAAAGCTTGAGGCTGGCCGTCCTTCTTCCTTGCCACCATTCTTACTGCCAAACAACATCGATTACAATTTATGGTTACTCAGCTAGAAATATATTATTTTCTACTTATGTGGTATGACTTGGCGCATCTCTTCGAGAAAGTGCCTTGACCCTTTCAACACCATTTATTTCCTTTATTACTTTTGAAACAGGTATGGGAACAAGATCTTCCCAAATTTCTTCCGCAATCATCCTCTTCCTTATTTCGGTAGCCTTCATCTCATCGCGCCTATAAAGAGGTGCTTCAATTGCCTTGATGCCTTTCTCATGAAATAGCATGAGTGTAAATAGATCATTTGCAAAAACAACATCGTATTTTGGCACAAGCATATCCACCTGATGTGTCCAAAGTGAGTGCACGTCAGTATCGGGAACCGGGATTATGAGTACGCGCCGGACATCTGTTTCGCCATCAATATCAAGGGATCCTTTTATCATCCTGATTCTCTCGCCTGCAGTGAATGGATTTCTAGGTTCGTGACTCTTTTGTGCACTTCCGACTACTATCACGAGCTGTTCGACCTTCTCTAGCGCAAATTTAACAGTGGCAAGGTGCCCTTTATGAAACGGCTGGAACCTGCCGATGAAAAGGCCATTAGTCAACAGCGATATGCTAGGGCCGACGCTATTTTAAAGATATTTTTACGAAAATCCTGGTCTTTCAAAACGGCTATGGTAAGTATATAGTGATGACTTTGGTAAATAATATCTACGCTTGCATGCATTACTTGACTTTTAGATGTTTGACTATGAAATTGTAAAATTATGAAAGTTTTACTTCTTGTTTGCCTGAGGTTGTATTGGGCCGAATTGAGACCTCTTGTACAACCGTTCGCACCAGTGGCAGCATATATCTCCTGTTGTTAGTGGACAATTGAGATATTGATCGTAACGTAGAATATTGCTTCAAAATGAGATGCATTCAATTCCTGATTGACTACTCATTGTATTCATGTCGGTTCATGTCTTGATTCAAATTCACATCACACATCACTAATTCTCAAAATTGAGAACTTCTGTCGCATAAGAATAACACTTCTCAATATACTAAAAATTAATAATTTCATTACACAGAAAAATTCCTCATGCTTCTTACTATAATAGATGATAAAGGCAACCTAGACAAGTATTAAGGCTAATAGTCACCATTTGTAATGCTATGTCTGCGACTAATAATAGTACTGCACCCGAAGTTAGAGGCAAAATCGTGGAGCATCTTAATGAAATGCTATCTGCTGAAAATGCGGCAGTTGATAGATTGGATTCAAGAATACAGGAATGCCTTTTGCCGGAAGGTAAGCAGCAATTGCAACACCACCAAGACGAGACTAGACAACATCAGGAAAGACTAAGACGGATTATAACAGATCTTGGAGGTAGCCCAACTGATTCTAAAGCAGATCTGCCAACATTAAGATTGCCGACAGGAATGTTAGCAAAAAAGACCTTCACCGATATGGCCAAATCAATTACCGGTGGAGGAGATACAAATCCTCTGCCTGAAGAATTAGAGCTTATGCGTACAAAAGAAGATTATGGTATAGAGCATGTTGAAATTATCGCTTATAGAACCCTAATTCAGCTGTGCGAAAGGTTAGGTGTTAATAATGCAACTCCTCTATTAAAACAAAGTATGCAAGAAGAAGAATCAATGGCGAATTGGATTGAAACAAATCTCCCTATGACGCTTGATAAGATATGGCCAAGGATTGAAGCCGCATTAACCGGGAGAAGTAAAGAGCAAACCAGCCCTACTAGTGAAAAGGCCGCAACTGTGTGAGCCCTTTCTTCATTTATTGGACCTGTTATGATGACGACTCAGAATTTTAACCTGATGACAGGAAGATCAAGAATGCCGCGCTGCGATCAAATATGGTGAGTAACCTAGATAATGACAATAAAGATGTACGAGACACAACAGAGATAACAGAAGAAGGTCTATTCAGATGCAAGATATGTGGCGTAAAATTCGATAGTGCTAGCGCGTATGAAGGTCACGTCGCAGCAGGTCATGTGACGTCTTCGTCTTGATTTTTCCTAGAGTCATCAAAAATATGTTCGATTGATCGAACAAAGTTTTCTCTGAGCGTTTTGATCAAAAAGGGAAATCTGTTATCCATACCCGTGAATCTATGTCTGCTACTTTTAGATATCCAAGGACGCTCACAACTATACTCTAAATATAATACTACATAGTAACGTGTTTCTCTAAAAAATTTAAATATTTAAATGAATGTATGCTTTCTGCTATTTTCTCGCTGACTATCTTTTTTCTATGTTGTAGCTTCTGTCGTCACAGCATCAGATCCTGTGGCACTGGTAGATGTTTTGCTTGCCTTCCTTCTTTTAGTTGCCGCAGATGTGCGACCGCCTTTTTTACTCCCTTTTTTTCCAGCTGCTGATTTTTTGGATCTTGTTTTTGCTGGACTCTTTGATTTTGCTCTTGCCATATCGTTGTTATTGTTTTTAAGTTGGCACTACTTTATTAGATCATATGATGAAATCTACTTAATTGCCTATTTATTTGTTGATCAGGTAAAATATTTATATTATATTATAATTATGTTTTATTAAATAAAATTCAGAGTATTATCTACGGATGTCTGCAGTTGTAAAGGTAAACTAGAATTGCATGATATCGTTAATAATAGTTCTTGTAACACCCTCGCTTGAAAGTTGATTAATTAGTTATTGTTGTGAACATACAACATTTTCAGACCTTAAGTAATCGTGAAAAACGTTCTAAATCTTGGAATTTAGACTTCTTATATATGCGTAATAGTATCAAAGGCTTTTTAGCTACATCCTCTCTTTTCTCTGGAGTGATGATTATTGAATTTTTGTCTTGGTATCTGCACTATTCCCCTGACGATCCTGTATTATCTTGCGTGTCGCAGAATTCCTGGCGTGAAGACAGAAAATAGTCTGCTGCTTTTTTTACCTCTCTCGATTGAACTTCTCTGTCTGATGACTTTATTGATTTAGGGTGGACTCACTGTTATTCTATCAGCTAATATTTGCTCCAAGCTAGTAGTACCTATGTTGTCAACAGTTTCTTCTTCGTCTGGATCGTCAGCGCCATCTGTGGTAGTAGCAATTTCTTCTTCTTCTTCTTCCTCCGCTGCTCCATCTGTATCGTCATCTCCTGTTGGCAGATTTGCTGGAACTATCCTGAATATTGAGCCTTCATCATCTTGAAATGTTAGTATGTAGAGATATCCATCAGGCCCGACTTTAACGTCTGCAATTCCTCCAAACCCTGTTCCAAATAATATGTCATTCACTTCGTCTCCTGGATCTAGTGCTCTATCCGCCAAGCCTCCTCCAAGAATAAGCTCCGTTCTATCTTCGTTTAAGTCAAAATGATACAGGTTGCCGTTATTATAATCGCCTACAAACAAATCATTTTGATATGCTGGACCCAGTGCACTTGAATTGAGGAAGTCTAGCCCCATTGGAGCGACAGTTTGTTGCCATGTAAATTCTGGGTCGCTATACCTGCCCCTACCATCAAAATCTATCAAGTCTTCTTCTATATCCACATCGCCTGCACGTTCCGCCAATCCTGATAAGTCTCTCCAGCCACTGTTAAAGCCTGGTTCAACAAGGTTCATCTCGTCATAATTATTCGGACCGTTTTCTGTATCCCATAGGTTGCCAGTTACAGGGTCAAATTCCAAACCGAAGCTTTGCCTTATGCCATAGGCGTAATATAGGTTTAGAGGTATCTCATCACTGATGATGCCCTGGATGTTTGCTACTTGACCATCCTGTGGTATTCTGATTACCCCGCTAGTGCCATCCGGCGGTGGACCATCCTCAAAGTTTTGAGCCTGTGTTTCGTGGTGATCTACAGTGCCTATGACCACGTAGACATTGTTATCTGGACCAATGGCAACTGGTCCTCCGTGATAGCGAGGACCTGGTGTAGCTGGAAGGTCTAGCAATAATGTCTCATCAGTTAATTGTAATCCTCCCATCCCTTGTGCTATATTGTATCTGTAAAGACGAGTACCTGAGGGTTCGATGCCCTCGCTCCAGTCGTCTCCATCTTCACCTCCACCTGATTCTGTGAAGAATAAGAAGACATATCTTTGGTTATTAGTATTATAAATGTCAATTCCTAACAAACCTCTTTCGTCATTATTTGCCACTTGAACGTCAATTACGGGTTGCTCTTGCAGTTCGCCATTAACAACTCTCTGCACTCTCCCGGAATCTTTTTCAGTGACCAAGATGTCATCCACGCCCAAAAATGCCATCGATGTAGGAAGTTCTAGACCTTCATAAACTGTTTCAATTCTGAGATTAGGGTCATTTAATTCCGGTGTTGGGGAAGGTCGATTATGCATAATATGTTCGCGTAGTTCCTGTGCTGCGGCGCTTCTCAGAAGCGTTGGTTTGTCAATAAAAGTAAGGGCTTGTGGGGATATCAATAACAGGCCCGAGATCAAGAGTGTAAGAGAGAACACAATACTTTTTGGTAGATACATTCCGCTCAATACAGCAGTGCCTGTATACTAACTTATTAACCCTTAGGATTTCCCTCTCTGGTAAAATTAACCTAGTACACACTATAAAAATTAACTACTATTTTAAAGATGTATCCCTGTTTCCGCGCACGCTTCAGGAGGTGCACCTTATCCTTGATTGAATCATTAAGGTATCATCACTGTGGTTCGACATACTTACTAATTTCTCATATTATTTTATTTTTATTTTATAAACTAGAGAAAGGTATAAGTTATAACTTACTAATTTAATTAAATTCAGTAGTGTTAAACTACCAAAGATTATCCTTATAAAAGCGATATTCTATCATTAAATTAGTATCTAACTCGGTTCTAGATCTGGCCATAGATTCCCTATTATATATTGTGTGTTTATAAATAATCGTTCTTTAACAATTCTTTAATCTAGCACGGACTCGAGCTAAGGTTAATCAGCATGAATCAAACAAATTTTAATATATGCCTATATCATGCTCTACCCTCGGTAGAATATTAATTGTCCGTAGATATGGCAGTGAAAGTTCTTGATGAGAGTCTTGGAAAAGTTGTTCTTATCAAACTTAAGGGCGGCAAAGTCATCAGAGGAAACCTTCATGGTTTCGATCAGCATATGAACCTGTTGCTTGAAGATTCAGTAGAAATTTTGGAAGAAGGAAAGTCTAATGAGCTAGGCACTATCGTTGTCAGAGGGGACAATGTAGTCATTATCTCACCACCTCCAAAATAGTCTAAGGAGAGGCTTAGTTAGAAATGACAAAAGGCACTACGTCGATGGGCAAGTTCACTCGTAAGAAGACCCATATACGGTGCAGAAGATGTGGCCACAATTCATATCATAAGCGAGGTAAGAGGTGCGCAAAATGCGGCTACCCCGACCCAAGAATTCGCAAGTATGATTGGATTAAACGACAGGTCATCTAATATATCAGAAAGCTTTTCTTCTAGAGAGTCTTGGCAAATATCGTATAATGTCCACAGAAATTATCCTAATAGCCGGCTCATCCTTTGCAGGCGTAATTTCAGCTGTATTTTTAGATAAACTCTTTGGACACCGAATTAACAGTAAGAAGCATACACGGTCGCCCTCATCTCTTGCCTCCATACGGGCTGAACTTGTATCTTTTCTATTTGAAAAGAACCTTACATCTGAAGCGATTACTCGTGTATATGAAGCAGCTCAAGAGGGGCGCATCGATAGATTAGAGCGTGACAAACTATTGCTAAAATATAAGCAACAGCTCGATTCACTTAACGAAAAAATTTCTTATCTTCAACCTTTCGCAGACTTTTCTGATATTAAGGAACTACGTAACAGCCTTGTTTCGTTCCTTGAGGACCGGATTTCTGCCCTTGACAAAAAGTTGTTAGATCTTTCTCAATCCAGCCCTCTTACTTCTCATGTTCCTTCACAAGATGATATTGACTCAAAAGTAAACAAGATACTTGTCGAAACCTCGAAGGTGGAGTCTGCTACTCCTACGGGACAAAAAATGTTCAAAGCTGACGAACAAAGTATTGAGCAGTTACATAAGGAGATAGTTCGAGCACTAAAAGACCTTGAGCAGGTCGAGATAGACAAGGACTAATAGTTTTATATCAAATCCTTTAATGATGCTTGAATGATGCGGCGTTGTAGTGCATCTCTTTATTCTTCTTATACCTTATTTACCCAGCTTTAAATCATCTCTAAGCCGTATATTCTGAGTCTGTGCCTATATCCTCTATAGAAAAGCAAATAGTATAGAAAACTCCCGCTTATTCAATTGGTAGCGCGCATAATCGATGGTAAGGTCGTGTCGGCAGATGTAAAATCCAGGGTTATGGGGGCGGTTCGAGAATTGAAGGAGGTTGGCGTTCAGCCGTGTCTTGCAACTGTGCTGGTCGGAGATGACCCTGCATCTGCAACCTATGTTCAGAGCAAGCATAAGGATGCAAAAGAGGTAGGTATAGTTACAAGGGATCATAGGCTCGCAGCCACCTTTAAGCAGAATGAGTTACGAGAACTCGTACAACTCCTAAATAATGATCCTGCAGTTCATGGTATTTTGATACAGCTACCTTTGCCATCTCATATCCATGAATTTGATATCCTTACTTCACTAAACCCACTAAAGGACGTGGACGGCTTGACCCCATACAACATTGGCATGCTGCAGAGTGGTATCGCTGCACTTAAGCCCTGTACACCTTCTGGTATAATGGAGCTTTTAGATTATTATAAAATAGACGTATTTGGGATGGATGTAGTAATTGTAAACCGCAGTAACCTGGTGGGGAAGCCGCTTTTGACCTTGATGTTGGAACGAGATGCCACAGTGACAATCTGCCATTCGAAGACAAAAGACCTGAACGAAAAGCTACGCAGCGCAGATCTCGTGGTTACTGCAGTGGGTAACCGTCAGCGCTTTACCCTTACTGCAAACATGGTAAAGGAAGACGTGATCATAATTGATGTTGGGATAGCTCGGGTTGATGGTAGACTGACCGGGGACCTTGACTTTGACTCTGTAAAGCAAAAAGCATCTTGGATAACGCCAGTACCTGGTGGAGTAGGCCTTATGACCCGAGCGATGCTTTTGAAAAATACGGTTACTGCTGCTTCTCTTATAACACGTGAGATGAGACTATAACTGCTGCTTGAAAAAAAAGAGATACGACAAGAGCTGCTTAAAATGCGCGACAAGCTAAATTCTCAGGAGGTTGCAAAAAGAAGCAAAACCATACAAGGGTTTGTAGTAAACACTGAGGAGTTCCAACATGCCAAGGTTGTTGGAGCATACTTTGCAATCGGTTCTGAGGTACTGACCGAGTTGATAATTGGACGTGCAAAAAGGTTGGGCAAAAAGATCGCACTGCCAAGAGTCGAAGAAGACAAGATCGCATTTTATGAAATTCCGTTGACACATACCTTAGTTAAGGGCAGGTTCGGTATCATGGAACCTCCTCCACACAAACCTGTGGATAAGATCGATATACTAGTTGTTCCTGGTATTGCTTTTGACAAGAAGGGCAGTCGTCTTGGATATGGTAAGGGATTTTACGACAGGTTCCTATCTACTAAACGAATAAAATTTTCTATCGGGCTTGCATATTCCTTTCAACTAGTTGAGGAGGACCTGCCTTATGACCTGTATGACAAAAGATTAGATGCAATTGCTAGCGAAGATGGCATTCATTATGTCAAGTGACCTATCGCCCTTCTTGCAATGTCTCTTCTATAGTAATGCTCATTTTTTCCCCATCGTATTTTTCTGACAGCAGAGTAGGCGTTGATTATTGCAGTCTTTGCATCTTCTCCAAGTGCAGTTACACCTAATACTCGTCCGCCGTTAGTAACAATCCTGCCGTGCGAATCCTTTGTTGTACCTGCATGGAAAACCATGACATGCGGCCCAAAGTCAGAGTTAAGACCCTCTATGACTTTGCCCTTTTCATAACTGCCTGGATACCCTCTTGCGGCCATTACAACACACACCGCACTCTCATCTCTCCATTCTATCTTGGGCATTAACTCGAGTCGCCCATCCACTGCTGCATCGAGGTATTCATAAAGGTCAGATTTCATCCTCATCATTATTGGCTGGCACTCTGGATCGCCCATTCTTGCATTGAATTCAAGCACATAAGGCTTCCTTGTAGTTTCTTCAAGCATTATGCCTGCATAGAGGAAGCCCTTGAACGGAGTACCTTGATTATTTAATGCGATCAGTGCAGGCTCCATCACGTCTTTTACGATTTCTTCCTGAAGGTCGCTATCAATCACTGGCGCTGGAGAATAGGCTCCCATGCCGCCCGTGTTGGGACCTTTATCGTCATCAAATATCCTCTTATGATCTTGGCTTGGCACGAGAGGCATTAGTGTTTTGCCATCGCAAAGCGCAATGATTGATACCTCTTCTCCAGAAAGGCGCTCTTCAATCACTACTTTACTCCCAGCAGCGCCGAACTCCTTTTTGATGATCATCCTCTCGATCGCTGCAATAGCTTGATCGGTACTATCACACACCACTACACCTTTGCCTGCTGCAAGGCCATCTGCTTTGATTACTAATGGTCCGTTGTGCTTAATGACATAATCATTGGCTTTTTCCAGTTCAGTGAATATTGCAAATTTAGGGGTTCTAATGCCTATATCGTGCATAAACTCCTTGGCAAAAGCCTTGCTGGTTTCAAGCCTAGCCGGCTCTTTCCTGGGCCCGAAAATACGCATATCCTCTTTTTCAAAGGCATCAACAATTCCAAGCGACAGCGGCTCTTCAGGGCCTACAACAGTCAGGAGGTTACTCTGACGTTTTGCAAATGACAACAATTTATCAACATCATTATGCTTGATATCTAAATTTTCAGATGTACCTCCATTGCCTGGAGCAAAATAGATCTTTCCCACATGCTTGCTCTGTGAAATCTTCCAACCGATAGCATGCTCTCTGCTCCCTGAACCAACGATGAGAACATTATCAGAGGCCACAACGATGCCAAAAGAGATTCGGCTAATAAACTGTTTGATTATGATTCTCTTACTTTTTTCGTTTCCCCTTTTAAGCGATATGGGTCTCTACTTTGCATGGGTCCAGAGCAGGCTGCATCTGATAGAGGACGCGCTCGAAGAGGACTTGCGTCTGCCAATGAAGAGACTAGGCAACGAGTAGCACGTAAAGGAGGCATTGCACCACACCAGAAAAGGGGCCTTGCTGCGGCAAACTCGGATACCCGATTAAGGGTCGCCAAGGCAGGTGGAGAAGCTCGAGCAAATGATAGAGAAGGCCTAAGCGAGGCAGGAAGGCGGGGTGGCGAAGTCGTTAAGGAGCGTTACGGCGCAGAATTTTACCGAGAAATAGGAGAAAAGGGTGGTGGAGCTGTTAAGGAGCGTTACGGCGCAGAATTTTACAGTGAGATAGGCAAGCGGGGCGGCGAGACTGTCAAGCAGGAGCGCGGAGCAGAATACTACAGCACTATTGGAAGAAAGGGTGGCGAAGCAAGGACCAACTTAGAAAAGCCCGAAGTGTCATCGAATCAACAACAACCGTCTGATACTACGCAACCAACTGCAACTAACACTCAAGTGTCAAGTACGGCTTAGGACGCTTATGTTATCATCTGTAACCGCCTTCAATAGGTCGATGTATTCACTGTCATCGAACTCTGTAGTTGTGAATGCTCTTTGTTCTATCGCTTTTGTGACGCTCTTTAGATGATAGCAATCTTGTCCTCGTGATAATGTATTGAAATAGAAGTCATTGCATGAGCAAAAGCGAAGTTCTGGATCTGTCCAGTACTCATTATCTCTCCCTATGACGACCCATAACTTTTTACCACTTGGCAGAAACAACATCTGCTTGACACTACCAGAGCTTACTGCGGAGTCCACTCTAGACTGCACGGCTAACTTATTTGTGTGATCGGCATATAATAACTGTGAAGATTAGGCCTATTCATCCCCATGCTGCAATTTTGCTAGAAGATGCAGGTAGAAAATACATTACAGTATCTGACTTGCATATTGGGCTTGAGGCAGAACTGTTGGCAAAGGGCATAACATTCAGCTCGACCCTTGTTTCTGACATGATTACTGAACTATCCGATCTTGTCCAGTCAGAGCACGCAGACAGTATTATACTGCTCGGCGACATCAAACACTCGGTTGGTGCAATAAGTAAGCAAGAGTGGGACACTGTGCCTGCTTTCTTAAAGCAGCTCTCGACAAAGGCAGATGTATATCTTGTGCCTGGCAATCATGATGGTAACATCAGACATTTAGTTCCAATGAATGTAAACATGATAACTAGCAAGGGGATGCTGCTAGACGATACACTTCTGGTGCATGGCCACACTCTGCCTTCTGATGTCAGAGGACTTTTGAAGCGAATAGTGATGGGGCATATACATCCAGTATTTCTAAAAAAAGGGAGTGTAATAAACGGGGAGCGTGTATGGCTATATTTTCAGGCAAGAAAGGAAGATATTTTTACAGAGAAGGGAATACTTGACATTGTAGTAGTGCCGACTTTTAACCCATATCTTTATGCTACTGGCGAAAAGTTATATCATAAGTCTATTTCACCCATAATCACAAGAGCGCTGCAACATGGGGTGATGAAGTGTATTGTTGTAACGCTTGACGGCTCAATTGTAGGTGATGCAGCAGTTCTTTCACACATTTTATGAGCATACCTTCAATGCTTGAATTGGAACTGCTTAAAAGCTTGAGCTATTATTTTTTAAATGGGCGGGATAGGCATATCTTTCTATACACTGATTAGTAATGAAATTATTAGTCTAATTGAGGACCTATGATTCTGCATATTTCTACATAGAGAGTACTTATAGATCAAAAAATCCTAAATCCTATAACTATGGGCCACTAATAAGATGATGAAGTGAACGAGAGACCCGCGCTGGGTTTGATCGTAGTAGCTGGGTTTATTGGGACAATACATGACGTTCTTCCTCCCGTTTTTGGATATGCTGCAGAAAGCTTTCTCACGATAGAGAGATCCACCGTATCGACAGATGATGGGGACGACAATGAACTCACGGCTGAATTGGACATCGAAGGATTACTAATACCAACTAATGGAACTGAAGGCGCATTTGGTTATGGAATTATCACAGATCATGGAGACGATGCCATCCTAGTCGCCCACACGCACTCTGGATTACTGGACAGTGAAGCTCAGAAATCCATCGATGATCCAATTTGGCATAACCATTTCGTGAAGTTTGGTGATGTAGAGCAATGTGGAAAAGATCAAGGGATTGTGGACATTACTTGGCAGTCTCCTGGGGAGGTAGGAATCGACGACAACATCGCAAGGATCAGTGATGTACCCACTGGCGGATTTGAAGGGTGGCACAGCATGACTGGCGAATCCCTTTCAATCCCTCTGGGCGAAGCCGTGTCTGATGTTATTTCATTCAAATTACATCCGGTCTTTGGACAAGAGGGATTGGAAGCTATATGTGTAACTGACATAAGATCAGCAGAGGAAGTAGTGAGCCTAGATTAGGTCCCTTGTTTTTTGTAGACTGCCATAGTGGATATTTTATAACGCTCCGATAGCATATTAGGTAAAAGCCAAAGTTTGCTAGAACAATCAAAAACCACTTGACACATGCTGTGTCATTAAATGATAGCAATGCAAATTGCATGAAATGAACGGCATGTACAACTGGTTTTGATTTTTGTACCCATAAGGTTAAGATCTAAGTTTTTCTACTTTCTATTATTCCAACTTCGTATAGTTTTTGAGCGGCGTTATCGTGGGAATATTATCACGCAGCCATTGAAGTGTCTTGATAAACGAACTCGCTGCTTCAAATGTTGTTAAAACGGGTATGCCCATTTCAACTGCTTTTCTTCTTATCTGATACTCATCATATAACATACCTACATATTTTTCGATTGTAGATGTGGCTGGAATGTTTATGATAAAGTTGATCTTACGTTCGTACAGTAGGTCCGCAATATTGGGCTTGCGAGCTGGTTCACTTATCTTATAGACTAGCTGTATATCTTTAAAATTATTATTTTCTATGAATTCTGCTGTATGCTCAGTAGCCAAAATCCGATAGTTCATTGAGGTAATGAGCGATATTATAGGCAGCAATTTCTCTTTGTTCTTTTGTCCTCCCACGGTTATCAGTGCTGAACCTGAAAGTGGTAGAGAATAGCCGGCTGCCATGTATGCTTTAGACAATGCATCATAGAAACTATTGCCGAAGCATGCAACTTCGCCAGTTGACTGCATCTCTACTCCAAGTACGACGTCTGAACCTTCAAGCTGCATGAATGAGAACTGAGGCACTTTGATTCCAAAGCCTGTAGTCTTGAGCCAACGGTCTCTCGCAGTAGGCGGAAGCCGTTTACCAATCATTGCCTTTGAAGCAAGGTTGATGATGTTATAGCCTACAAACTTGGATACAAAAGGCATCGAGCGGGATGCCCTAACATTGGCCTCTATTACAAGCACTTCTTCATCTTTAATCAGGTACTGGATGTTAAAGGGACCTTTGACTTTAAGGGCCTTTCCTATCTTGACGCTATAGTCTGTGATTGTGTCAATTGTCTTTCTATCTAGCCTCCAAGGGGGTATGCTCATCATTGCGTCGCCGGAATGGACACCGGCATTGTCGATGTGTTCGATGATAGAGCCAATAATAACTTCGTTGCTGTCTGACACCGCATCTACCTCGACTTCTGCAGCATCTTGGAGGAACTTGCTGATGACTACAGGATGATCTGGGCTGATGTTTGTTGCGTCCGTCAAAAAACCCTCTAGCTGCTGCTCGCCCCATACTACCTTCATAGCTGCGCCTGAAAGTACATAGGATGGTCTGACAAGCACTGGATAACCAACAGTGTCCGCAAATTCCTTAGCTTCTGTAAGTGAGGTGAATTTTCTCCATGCTGGCTGCTTTATCTTGAGTGAATCGAGCAGTTGTCCAAACTTGGCCCTGTCTTCGGCTTTGTCAACATTTTCGCTGCTAGTGCCGACAATATTGATACCGCATTTTGCCAACTTGGGTGTTAAGTTGTTTGCAGTCTGACCTCCAACACATGTGACTACTCCTGCTGGTCTTTCTTTCTCACAGATGTCTAGCACACGTTCTAGTGTCAACTCTTCAAAGTAGAGCCTGTCGCAGATATCATAGTCAGTTGAGACCGTTTCCGGGTTACAATTGATAACTGAAATTTCCTTGACCCCATTTTCTTTAAGACCCCAAACTGTGTTGACAGTTCCCCAGTCAAATTCGACGCTACTTCCGATCCTGTATGGCCCAGCACCAAGCACTATCATTCTGCTCTTGTTACTGTCCTTTACTTTGACATCGTCAGTTTCGCCTCCGTAGGACAAATAGAGGTAGTTAGTCTTGGCTGGCCATTCTGCAGCCAAAGTGTCTATCTGCTTTACGACTGGTCTGATGTTAAATTTCTGTCGCAGATTACGAACTTGCATTTCTTCAAGATTGAGACAGCGGGCCAGCTGCTTGTCTGAAAATCCCATTTTTTTTGCCTTCTTTATGAGCTGCTCATCAAAGCTGTTGGATTTACGCCGGATCTCATCTTCCATATCGACTATATTTTTTATTTTGAGCAAAAACCATGGATCGATTCCTGACAACTGATTGATGCGTGTGATAGTCAATCCTGCTTTTATGGACTCGACTACTGCAAATATGATCTCGTCTGTTGGATGTATAAGCGCCTGCTCGATCTTCTCAATATCTTCTGCGTTGGGCTGATGTGCCAAATTTTTATTTGCGACAAGACCATCTTTGCCAATATCACACATCCTAATCGCCTTTTGCACAACTTCTTCGAAGGTTCTGCCAATAGCCATTACTTCACCAACCGACTTCATTGTGGTACCAAGCTTGCGCTTAACAAGCTCAAATTTCGAAAAATCCCATCGTGGCATTTTGAGTACAACGTAATCAAGCGATGGCTCAAAGCATGCCGTAGTGGCTTTTGTGATCTTGTTAATGAGTTCTGGCAATGAATATCCTAAGGCAATCTTGGCCGCCATGTACGCAAGAGGGTAACCGGTTGCCTTACTTGCAAGGGCGGATGAGCGAGATAGCCTGGCATTTATTTCGATAGCAGCAAACTGTTCTGATGTAGGGTCAAGACAAAACTGGATGTTGCACTCCCCAACAATGTCGCAGTAGCTGGTGCCCCTGATAGCAGCTGAGCGCAGCATATGATACTCATAGTTATTGAGCGTCTGGGATGGCGCGATGACTATGTTATCGCCAGTGTGGACACGCATTGCAAGTACATTTTCCATATTGCATACAATCACACTGTTCCCGTTGTAATCGCGCATAACTTCGTATTCAATTTGCTTCCAGTGCCCGACATAGCGCTCTATCAAAACTTGATGTACCATACTGAGGTTAAGACCTCTCTGCACAATTTCTTGCAGTTCATATTCATTGTGTGCAACACCACCGCCCCTGCCACCCAACGTGTACGCTACTCTAATAATGACTGGATAGCCAATGTCTTTGGCTGCCCTGAAGGCTTCCTGCAGTGAATTGACCGCAAAACTCTGTAACACTGGCACGTCGCTCTTTATCATGGCTTCCTTGAACCGTTGTCTGTCTTCAGTGATGTTTATACCCTTGATAGGGGTGCCAAGAACCCTTATGTTATATTTTTGCAGTATGCCCTGCTCATAAAGTGAGACACCACAGTTTAGGGCAGTCTGACCTCCAAACCCCAACATTATTGAATCAGGTCGCTCTGCCTCGATAACCCTCTCCACATAGCTTGTGTTAATCGGAATAGGGTATACTTTGTCTGCAAAACGAGTGTCCGTCTGGATCGTTGCAATGTTAGGATTTATTAGAACGCTCTTTATCTCTTCCTCAGCTAGCGCCTTGAGGCATTGGGATCCGGAGTAGTCGAATTTGCGGCCAGTTCTTACTGCTAGCTTTCGCCCGCCTCTCCAATCTTGATTGCCCCGCTTCCGAGGACGAGAACTTTCTTTATTGCTTCATTTCTTGGCGATCTTTTCCCCCCCTATTTTTTTATTCAATTCAAATTTTTTCAACGATTTTGTTGTACTTTTCACAGACCGTCGTTCTACAGCTTCTGTTGTATCTGGTTCATCTCTCATACCCGTGGCAATAATTTCCTTAAACCTATCAAACACAAACATACAGTCATAGGGACCCGGTGATGCTTCAGGATGAAACTGAACTGCAATTATCGGTTTGCTCTTGTGCTCAAACCCTTCAACCGTATTATCGTCAGCATTTGAGAACCAAACTTTAAAACCTGTACTGGCAAGACTCTTTGGGTCAATCCCATAGCCATGATTCTGGCTAGTCACGTATACTTGGTTGTTGCGCTTATTCAAGCATGGCTTATTTTGACCTCTGTGACCGAACCTCAATTTGTAAGTGTTTGCTCCACCTGCAAGCGCGAGAATCTGGTTTCCCAAACAGATGCCTAGAGTCGGAGTAGAGCTGTTGATGAGCTTAGAAGCAGTCTTAATTGTACTAGTGCAGACCTTGGGGTCGCCTGGACCATTGCTTATCACCACCCCCATTGGGTTATATGACATTATTTGCTCATATGTTGCATGCCAGGGCAGCTGGATGACCCTATATCCCGTGCGCATGATATTGCGTATGATGCTATATTTCACGCCTGTGTCAAGCACCACGACACAGTCTTTACTCTTGTCGCCATACTCCTGAACCCGCTTTGTCGAAACCTCTGGCATAAAGTTTAATCCCTCATACTTAGCACTTGCAAGCATCCTCTTCAGGAGAGATTCATCAATGGCATTTTCAGACACAACAATTGCGCCCATCATAACTCCGTGCTCCCTTAACTTTTTCGTCAACTCCCTTGTGTCGATATTATAGATCCCTGGCACCTTTTCCTCATAAAGCCATTGATCGAGTGTCTTTATGCAACTCCAGTGACTTGCAATGTCAGAAAGGTCATGAATAAGCAGGCCTCTGACCTGGATCCTGTCTGATTCAAAGAATTTGGGCAGACCATGCTCGTCCTTTATGTCATAGCTTGGGACGCCATAGTTCCCCACAAGGGGATAGGTAAGACACAATATCTGACCCCTGTAAGAAGGATCCGTCAGAGTTTCTGTATAGCCGACCATACCTGTGTTGAACACTACTTCGCCGGCTATTGCTGATGGATAACCAAAGCCTATCCCATCAAAAACAGTACCATCTTCTAGCATCAGCTTCGCAGCATATCCTGTATACGTCTGTTTAAGTGTAGGAATTTTTTGAACCCTTACCAACTGTCAAGATTAGCAAATTTAAGTTTTGCTTTATAAGGATAGAGTAATATTGTTGAGGATCTCATGGTAATATATCGTTGTACCATGGCCGACCAACAACAACAACAACAGCGCTGTGCCATTTGTGGCTCGCGGTTTGCTGAGAGAAAATGCTACTTTTGTGAAAGCAGAGTATG
>DATAAU010000010.1:0-8893 GCA_036259955.1 Nitrososphaera sp.
CTGCAGTGGCAGTGGTCATAACACAATCATTGGGGGCGCTGGTAATGACCTCATCGATGGTGGCAATGGTTCTGATTTCCTCTCTGGCGGAACTGGCGATGATCGCATCATTGGAGGTATTGGTAGTGACATCCTCTTTGGCGAATACGGAGATGACCGCCTAGAAGGCGGACGAGGTAATGACACACTACTTGGTCAGGCTGACAATGACTTTCTCTATGGCGACGCCAACGATGGCGCCGCTGGAAGACAAAACATCGACACTGGTGATGGAGGATCAGAGTTCGATAACTGCATTAACGTTGAGACTGTAACTAACTGTGAGGGTTAAGAGCGAGCAGGAAGGCATAGGTTACAAGAATAGTAAATAGCACATATACAGGTAACACTTATTCTACTTCTCAGTTCTAGCGGGGATATTTATGCGAAAATTCAAAAAAGAAACACTAGCTTCTCTATAGAGGAGCAAAAGACAGGTAAAACTGAGCGGAGGTCCTGGTTTTAATCCAACCACCCGGTCCACTTTTTACTGTTGTACAACTACGGTATTATTTTGAGCTCATTTCTTGCTGGTATAGGACAAATTCAGCAGTAGCAATAACATGGCAAATCATATAGAAAGAAGTTGTTCATGACTTGTTTGACATTCTGATGCTTAAAATCCCAACTCGCTAATATGCCTTTTACCGGATAGTAACCGTTTGAAGCAGATATATATGTTTTATGAGGATGTCTCACCAAAGTGGAGACCGCTCTCAAATATTCAATCGCACTCATCGAAATGAAATCTGAGAAGAATCTGAAAAATTACTTAAATAATTCAGATTATTTTTCTCTCTCATGAACTATGAAGGAGGTTCACACAACAATAATGGTGTTGGATGAGAAGAAACTGAATGAGTTCATTGAAAAGGCTGTGAGTGAATGGGGAGCAGCATATGGTGCACTGCTCACTTTCATAGGTGACCGACTTGGATTGTTCAGAGCTATGGCCGAAGCAGGAGGTGCATTGACACCTGGAGAGCTAGCGAAGAAGACAGGTACACATCCTCGAATGATAAGGGAATGGCTTGCAGCTCAAGCTGCAGGAGGTTTTGTTGCATACAATCCAACTGCAGGTACTTACACACTTCCAGAAGAGCAGGCTTTTGCGTTAACAGATGAAAATAGTCCTGCGTATATAGCAGGCGAATACCAAGTCATAATGGGACTTTTCAAAGACGAAGAAAAAATCATTGAAGCATTTCAAACAGGGAAAGGTCTTGGATGGGGAGACCATCATCATTACTTATTTGAAGGCACCGAGAGGTTCTTCAAACCAAGCTATATTGCTAGCCTGACAACAAGCTGGATTCCCGCCCTAGAAGGTGTTGAAGAAAAGCTTAGGAGGGGAGGTGCAAAGGTAGCAGACGTCGGATGTGGTCGCGGTGTATCAACGATTCTGATGGCAAAAGCGTATCCTAATTCACAAGTCATAGGATTTGATTATCATAAACCCTCAATCGAATGGGCTAGGAAGCAAGCAGAAAAAGAAGGCTTGAAGAACATTGCATTTGAAGTGGCTAACTCTACAGACTACCCTGGTGACGATTATGATCTAGTAACCTTCTTTGACTGCTTTCATGACATGGGAAACCCAGCTGGAGCAGCCAAGCATGCTCTACAAACATTGAAGAAAAAAGATGGCACTTGGATGCTAGTAGAGCCTTTTGCCAATGATAAAATAGAGGATAATTTCAATTCGCTTGGAAGGACATTCTACTCAGCGTCTGCAGTGGCATGTGTTCCAGCATCTTTGAACGAAAATGGACCTGCACTAGGAGCACAGGCAGGTGAAGAAAAAATAAGAGAAATAGTAACATCTGCAGGCTTTTCAAAGTTCCGGCGAGCAATACAGACGCCATTCAATTTGGTCTTTGAAGGGAGACCCTGAGCTCTACGCCAAACGACAACTAAGACCCGCATTTCAGAGTGGGGCGGGTGGGATTTGAACAGGAAAGTTCTCCTTTCCTAGCCCACCTTCTAAATTAAAGCAAATCATCTTAACAAACTGTTGCTGAGGTCGTGGGTTCAAATCCCGCATAATCCATGATTATCAATCTGGTAAACCACGGTATTGTTTGAACACGATTTTGAGTATTCGTCATACAAAAAGCTCCACAATTAACATATATTCGCTTCAAAATTATGAGTGAAAGAAGAAAAATTTGGCTAACGATAATGATGATAGTACTTATGGTCAGGAGTCTAATCTGGGTGCTGTTTTTGATCTGCATATCAAGCGTGAGTTTGAAGATCATGATGTAGATGCAACAATGCAAACGATGACCAAGGAACCTTATGTTCATCATGTGCCTATGATGACTGGAGGTGTAGGGTATGATGCTGTCTATAACTTCTACAAGAATCACTTTATAGGAAAGATGCCTGACGACACAAAAGTTGTACGCATATCACGTACTGTTGACAAAGAACAGGTTGTTGATGAGCTTATTCTCAGTTTCACTCATGATAGAGAAATTGATTTCATGCTACCCGGCATTCCTCCTACAGGAAAATACGTTGAGCTTCCTCATGTAGTGGTGATGCATTTTAGACATGGTAAGATCTCGCATGAGCACATATACTGGGATCAAGCATCTCTTCTTGTTCAAGTTGGTTTGCTTGATCCAAAATTATTGCCTGTGATAGGACGAGAGCAAGCAAAGAGACTTCTTGAGCTATCTCAGCGGGCTGATAATAATTCAAGTAACACGAAATGACAGGAATCCGCTCGAAGGTCTAGTATTGTGCAAAAAGGCATTTTACTCTGAATGGTCATACGTTAAATACCTAAACTGCAACCACAAGGGACTACTAAATGGAAAACAGGGGACCTGGATCCAGGACAAAGTTAAGACAGGAATAGACAAAGAATATACAAACCCTTTTGAACTTAAAGAGCATGAATTCGGTTTGGAAGTGGAGAATTACAGCTTTGGCACAACATGCAATATCATTATTATGATGTTTGGTTTGAGTTTCACTAACAAGTGTTACTCTATCTAGAGAAATGACAAATCCCCCTCAACATATGAAGAACGAAGAATCTGTAGGTTGCGTTATGATTCATGAGCATGTATCTGATGATGGTGAACAAGAATGGGGCAATCCAAAAAGGAAAAAAGAAGGAGATCTCTTCCTTCTAATGCAGAGCCCTAGAGGAGACTGGAATTTTGTAAAAGGGCACAGAGAGTATGGGGAATCAGACGAAGAGACATTGCGAAGAGAGGTTTATGAGGAAACAGGAATAAGAAAGTTCAAGATTCTAGGATTTGTAGGCAACATAAGATACAGCTTCTTGGACAAAGCAGGTCGGAGCATAAAAAAGGAGGTAAGTTTCTATCTTGCTTTGTCAGACACAACAGAAGTAACGCTTTCTTCTGAACACATTAACTTCAAATGGGCAGAATATAAGGATGCTATTGGATCTCTTTCCTTTGTTCAATCCATTTCAATTCTAAACAAGGCTGTTGAAATGAAAAATGGAAACCGTTGCTGAGGTCGTGGGTTCAAATCTTACATAATCTACTTTTATCCATCTGGTTAGTTACGGCATTAAATTGGGTTCGTTTTTATTAGTTGTCAGACAAATTCATCAGCAATGCCCTAAACAAATAAGATAGAACCAGACTTGGCACTAGCTTTGTCTCAGCTTTTACAAGTTCGTATATCTTCTACTGTAGCTGCTACTTTTTACAACAGATCTTGTCTTAGGTCATTATGAATATTAGCGGACTCTGTAGTTATCAAGCGATGGTAAAGCGTTTATGTTGTGAATTTGAAATATTTGTGTTTTTGCAGGAGGCATATTGCCTTTCTGAAAAGAAGATTTCAGGCGAGTGTCCAAATAGTTGTTCCAGTTATCTTCTGATTCCCAAACATCTGCTACACAAATATTGTTCCCAGACTTATCAAATGATGCTGAATGGAAAATTAAACCCGGTGGGGGATCACCTTCCCAATTCACTTCTTTTCGTAGGGTTTCATACATATCTTTGGTCAAACCGTCTGCTGTATGAATTGCTAGGACAGCCATACTGACTTGCCATTGTTTTGTCTTATATGCATTGCTTAACATTCTTCATAGAGTTAGGGAACTAACAGATTTTCTGCATACCCTCACATATTGTATTCTGCCATTCTCTTTAATTCCATAGCTGCACTTCAGGGGAGGCAAAAAAGAGCAATCTTGAAAGTGAATGCCATTGCAGCTGAGGTCTTGGGTTCAAATCCCACGTAGTTCATTTTTATCAATCTAGTAGGTTACGGCATTAAATTGAGCTTGTTTTAGATTATTAATGGATAAGTGGTTTCGAACTGTGCACTTCTCGTTATTATTAACCGTCATGCTGCTATCGCTTCCTCCTAAAAGAATGATTGGTCTATAATGGAAAAACTCAATTTTCTAAAAGTACCGATTCTTGCAAGTGTCTAGAAATAACTCTTAAATTTTGGAATATTTCAGTGTCAGGAATACGCCTTATCCCGCAAGAAAATGCAGTGATACTCCGAGCCTTGTGCCATATTGGAAAAGAAATCCCTCGTCTAACCTGACAGGCATAAATTCTATCATCTGGGTTTTGCAGCCAGGGCATCTAACAACATTGTTGGGTTGTAGTAGATAGGATGCACACCAAAAACACAAACTGCAGAGAGCAAAATAACGATAGCAGTTATTTTTATTCCTTTTGCTCAGGTGCGGTTCGGTTGCATGTACCCGAGTGGCAGTGGTTGTTGTTGCTGTAGACATATAGTTAGATAATGCATGGGTCATTAGATATTCATTGCCAATAGTAACTTCATAGTCTATTCTAATCTACGCAGATCTATATGATCCTAAATCTTTTAGGACGACGAGATATTTGTGCTAGTGATGATGTAGTTGCAATGAGGTTGATTGGAAACTCCGATAACTGTTCATAAATCTCCCATCCCCTCTACTTTATAGAGTTACGGAGCGACACCATCGACCTCTTTGATGTTTTTTGTTATTCTCAATGTTATTTTTCGCCAACAATGTTAAAAATGGTCATTAAAAGAAAGCCTTTGCTGTTGCTATCTACTCATTGTTTCTAGAGCAAAAAGAGTTGCACATCTAGGTCTCCCAAAAGTAGTATATGCATATCCTGTGGATAAACTGTGGATAAAACCCTCAATATGGTCGGATTAATGAGAGCTGACAAGGCTAGTATAAAGGTAGAAGAGAAATAACGATAGAAAATTCAGATCTATCAGGTAGCAGACAACTGATCATCTGACGCAGATACGATCTCACAACAAAAAAAGATGGTTATTGTACATCATAAGTGATTGTGGCATTAATACCATAATACTAAAATAAAAAACAAAAAAGTAGGGTGACTGAGTCACGCAAAGTCTTTTGCATCATGAGTCTCTACTGAAACACAGGCTGTCCATCGAATGTTAGAGACCTCAGCGTCTGTTGGTTGTGTTGGACTACGCTATCTGGAAGAGGTACGTAATGTAGGGGAGATGCAAATTGCTGTCCATCTGTAATAGCCCAGTTTATGAATTGAGCTAGAGCATGTGCCTTCTCCATGCTGTCAATGTTGATACTTAGTTCTTTGTAGAGAAGAAGGTAAGAAAAGCTTGCAATAGGGTATGAGTCAGCACCTGGGGCATCAAGAAGGCTTACATGAGTCCATGATTGATCGCCACCTGGCAGTGAGATAGCGGAGCCGCTAGTAGTAGAGGTGGTATTAGTACCATTACCTGTACCACTCATAATTATTGCATTCTGAGCTGCTGCCTGTGTTGAACTCAGAGTGGGTTCTACAAAATTTCCTGCATTATTCATTAAAGATGCATAATCCATGTTCGTTGTTAGAGCATATGTCAATTCAACATATCCTATTGAATTTGGTGTGCTTAATATCGTGTTTGAGACACCCTCGTTGCCTGATGCTCCCAGTCCAACAGTCCATTGGACAGATTTACCTGCGCCAATAGTTTGGTTCCACTCCGGGCTTACTTGCGAGAGGTAACTTGTCCAGATATAGGTGGTACCTGAGCCATCAGACCTATGTACTGTAATAATGTCGGTTGAAGGCAGCTGGATGCCTGCGTTAAGCTCTACGATTCTTGGATCGTCCCAACTTGTTATCTTGCCTGCAAAGATATCAGCAAGGACTTGTCCTGTTAACTTCAAACCCTTGTCTATACCTGGAATATTGTATGCTGCCACAACCGAACCTATTGTTTCTGGAATGTGGACAGGAGTTGAAGAAAGACCTTGCATCTCTTGTTCAGTCAGTGGTGCGTCACTAGCACCAAAGTCTACTGTTCTTTCTGTGAACTGCCTTACACCTCCACCACTTCCAATAGACTGATAGTTTATGTTAACACTTGGATTTACAGATTGATATTCTACACGCCATGTATCAATTAATGGAAAGGGAAAAGTTGCACCTGCGCCGTTAATTGTTATAGATTGACCTCCTGCTGCGCCTCCTTGTTGTAGCTGGGATGGAGGTGTTATCTGTCCATACGCGTTTGTTCCTGTTTGTGTGATTGCTCCAAAATATAATGGCATCAAAAGCATAATAGCCACAATACTTGCAGTAGCAATTGTAGTCAATGATGATGCATTGACTGGACTTGTTCTTTGTTTTTCTTCTTTTTTGTCCATGTACGTCTCACGGACACGTTCATTAAATCAGTTTAGTCCATAGTCTATATCAAAGGTTAGTTCCTATGGTTTTCATATATTTTATGTCGCAGAATCTGTTGCTGAGGTCGTGGGCTCAAATCTCACAGGATCCACTTTTATCAATCTAGTAAAATACGGTATTGAATTGACCTCATTTTGAATTGATGAAGGACAAATTCAGCGATATGAAAAACTTATTTTTTATTAATTTCGAAACCCTTAGAGCTGTCCACTACACTGATTCTTTCATTGATATGAAAGAAATGAATTCCTCACCTAGCGAACGAGGGTTCAATGTTCTATTCCATTGTAAGAGTAATTTTCGACAACAACTAAATTGCATCAATGAGTACAGAAGGGAAGGCTTCTATCGCTATTCGCCACAGTGAAAGAAAAACTTTAAATCGAATCGATTAGTCAGTATAGAAATAATGTCTACTCCGTCTACTTCGTTCGTTTACACTACATAATTTACCTCTGTAGTTCATGAACAGCGAATGTAGTGTTCGTTTTTGTGGTTTAGCATTTTTCTATGACCGCCTATTCGCTGTCAAAACTAGCTCAGATTGCGTAACACTGTGTGGTTGTGGATGAACGTAGAGAGACATATGGAGGAGTTGAAAATAAAAATGGGAAAAGAAATTAGAATCATAAAGAAAGATAGTCACAAGCAATTTGAAGACTACACGTTTATAGATAACAACAACATTGAGCTGAAAAAAATAGATAATGAAAATGATAGCAACTCGACTACTTCCTCCAATGACAAAAAGAACAAAGAGCATGACTTCAAGCTTAGAAACAATCCAAAGAAGGATTGGAAGGTGTATGAGAAGAGGTCAAGGCTAGTGGGAGGTCATAACATTCAATCACATTCTTCAATCTATGAATAATACTAGATGAGCGAAATAATATCACATCATTTAGAAATGAACTTGAAATAAAGAGGAAAAATAGAATTGAGGGAGGTTGATAGCCTTGTCGGTGTCATATCCACAGACAATGATGATTAAAAACTTCCTTCAAGTAATTTGGCTCTTAATCGCCAGGACAAGACCACGCTGTTGGCGAGCCCTGAGAGTCATAATTGGTTGGTGTGCATCCCATTGCAGTTAATTGTTTTTGATATATGATTGAAGGATTCTGAAGCTCCTGATACGCATACCACCCCGCTACTAGGGTGATTAGGACTATGATAATTATTCCAATGAGAGCTGCTGAGCGCATTCTTCCATTCTTTCCTCTAGCTAACAATATTTATCTAAATACGCCTTCCTTATCTTTCTCTACAAAAGATTCAACAAGTTTGTAGCATTTTCTGTGGCTCTGTCTAGTTCTTCTTATCTTTTCTTATTTCTTCGTCTGGAGATTATATACAGAAGTAACTTTTGCTGCAATCTTTGGAGAAACTTTTCGCTATCTGCTGAAGATGCAGATAGAGCACGGAATATTGGAACGTGGTTGTATCTTTGTATCATCTACATCAGGGATTTTCAAATCTTCTGAATCAACTTAACAATGTATCCAGTGTGACAAATTCTCTAGAATCCATTAAAAGGGCTATGCCTATATGGTATACTCAGTCAATTATGAAAAAGACTCTCTGTCAAAAAAATAATTCTAGTGTAACAATAAAAATAACAATATTCGCAATTGCCTTAGCTTTAGCAGTTACATCCCTAAATTTAGTTCAGTTGGCAAATGCTACTACTACTACTGATATGATGACCGGAACATTAGGAGAAGAACCTCTAAACACCACTAGCATGAGTAGCAATGATAATAATTCAGATTCTGTTTTGGGCAGGGTGTTCTTAACGGGAGAAGATATATTGACAAACTTTAACCAAATCAATCAAACATATACTGAGGTTTCATACGTAGGCAACAGAACAATAATGCCTCCTTCAGACCCCTCTAATACTACTAGTGCAGTGACTATCAATGCAACAGAGACAGGAAACCTTACGCTAAAACTTCAACCGGGTGGTATTACCTTTGTTGAAGGACAGAGCCTTCTTGTGACTGAGGTGGGAGATAATAATAATAATAATCAGGATGGCGGCAATGCAGAACAACCCGAAAATGCAACTGCCTTTCTTGTTGACCTTAATGGAGTCAGACCTGACGACCCAAGAAGTTCAACTGGTGTTGCATTTTTTAGCACAAACTCAACTGGCC
>DATAAU010000011.1:0-4597 GCA_036259955.1 Nitrososphaera sp.
GTAAAGGCCGATGGCTTCAATGTAGGTCAAAACAATGGAAGCGCAGCAAATCAGATTGTCCCGCACGTGCATGTTCACATTGTTCCTAGGTTTAATGATGATAGCCCCGATGGAAGGTGGCCCTCTAGGAGAGTCGCATCACATGAAGAGATCGCTAAAATAGCACAAAAGATCAAAGAGGAGATATTTTAACCAGTCAAAAAACTTTGAATATTTTGTATGTGTTTTAGATGATTTAATATTGATGCGCTGCTGAACCACCATAAAAAGCATAAAATAGTCATCAATAAAGTTACATCATTAGACCACGTGTACAGAATATCTGATCCGCAAAATGATCCCTTGGAAATTTGCCTTAGTTGAGGCGTTTCTTGGATAACATCCTGTTCGCTAATTCCCTGCTATCCAAGTCTCATCTCGAGAGACCAAAGTGTAAGTAAAAGCTCTTATAATAACAGTCTTTTTCGTTCATCCGCTTCATAGGCTTTTTTGGCGTTAATTTCTATAATGCCCCTGTCTTCGTTGTACGCCCGTAACGTTCCACCGAATACGACACCACCATCTAATGCACATGCCCAGTGAGAGACCCATGCCTTATCGTGCCGTTGGTGTCCAAAAAAGATCTTTATAGAATTAGCAGAATGATGTCTCTGCGACGAATAAAGATAAGGATAGTCATACCACCATGGATCTATGCCCTCATTAGAAATTTTCTTTGTTTTTGGGTTCCATGTTCTGATGTAAATGCAATGATCTTTTTGTTGTTTACTGATTGGCCTATCTGGCCGTATCCCCGCATGTACGACGTATGAATTGTCCGCGTATCGAACTATCCATGGAAGTGATTCTAACCATCTTGTAAGAGAAGGGTCTCTGAGAAATGTTTCTCCACATTGTTGTATTGTCTTCGCAAGGCCTGTAGTCTGTACCTTACGGCCTTGAATATATCTTAGAAGTTTTTGTTCATGATTTGACATCAATGAATATAATGACGGAGTGTTCATAGCAAAATTTAGGGTTTCTTTGATCTTGGGACCGCGGTCAATAAGGTCACCAGTTAGTATCAAAATATGGTTGCTAGGCGACCAATCAATCATATCAAGTAGCTGATTAAGTTCGTCGTAACAGCCATGGATATCTCCTATGATTGTAACCTTCTTACCTTTGCACTGTGGTCGTATGTCGAGGATCCTGGCAATCAAACCATGATTAAAACTCATCTATTGACAAGACTTGCTCTCGATAGTTAATGAATCTGAGCTCTACCGTGTAGCTGCAATAAGGGACACAAGCTTTCTAATCAATTACAGCGGGAGAATAGATTAGCACCCTGTGAAACAGCAGATAGAAACGACGATGACCATGATGATAGCTTTTGTATATCTGCTATAACGGTGTAATCTATCATCCCACTGTTATGAATCACGATATAACGAAATGACAATGTTTCCTTTAACTTGGAATGGAACTCTAGGACTAAAATAGCTATTCCGTTTTCTTTAGTGTTAGGTGATGCCTTTTCGTTATCTCGAGCTCATTTTCCTCAAGCAGAAATCGGAAGTCATAATCATGACGAGCACATAGGTACAATATGAGCTTGAAAGCATTGACGTCTGCAAGTGAATCCCTTTCCACCATCATCTGTCTGTCTCCTCCATCAATACCCAAGGCATTGATATCACTTTCTTTGATGACGACGTAGACAGAGGCACGCTCAAAACATGCAGCGACCTGGCAAGATGGATGCTGCAACGGCACTTTAAGACCCTCGCCATCATCTGTTAGCATATCTTACGATGATATGCCCGAATTTGATATTTACAGGTTATTTCTTTCTCTAACGAATTGTTCTTAGTAATGAAAAATTGGAATTATTTCACTATATTGTTTATGAAATTGCTTAATATAGGGTCCCGGTTTAAGATGTAATTTGATATAATATTGTTCTCAATCAACATTCTATAAAAATACTAAATTTTATATATACCTTAAAATTAACGAATTCTTCTTAATGCAATCTACCAGATAGGGCTTCGTGAAACCTCAGCCTTCGGTCTTTTAGAATATAACATTTTGGGATGTAGAATCAGCGAATGCTGATCCTACTCTTTCGTATCATGTCACTAATGTTAGCCGTACTCACCCATCTCATATTGTTGTCAGGGCTAGCGCATTCTGCTGACCCGTAAGGATTATTTCATCCTTCCTGGCCTACATTGCTTAAGCCAGCTCTTCGAGATCGGGCCTATGTTCTTTAATTATCCTAGGCATGCCCCGCATATAGCTTCTTGCAAGAGTTTTTATTGGTTGTGAAGATGTCCAAATGCATCCAAGCACCTTACAATCGTGGCATGTCCTAGCAATGTCCCACTGTGGAGCATCCCATATTTCATCTATGCTCTTATCCAGAAGGCTGTATGTATTCTCGGGGGAATTGAACTTCCAACATGGTACCATGACCGTGCCATTCGCGTTTACAAATATGCTCTTCCAAACTCCACATTCATCGAATACTGTCCTACCGTACTCTATTATCTGTTGAAAATATTGTTGAGGAATCAACATCTTCAGGGAGTTTGATTTTTTCATATAATCAAGAACGCTTCTGCATACCTGGACCATTGTTTGCTGGTCAGGCAGAAGGGAATATTGGACGTCAGACCGATCTTCAACAAATGTAAGAGAGATCGCACTTGCTCCGAGGTTCTTTGCTCTATCAAAATAAGTTTGATCGATGAACTCTTGCGCATTAAATTTCGTTATAACACTGTTAAAATAGTGCGGAACTTCGTGTTTCGTGAGCAGGCGCAAGTTGTCCATAACCCTCCTGAAGACTTGGGGGGATACTCCTCGCACTTTGCAGTATGGCGTTTCGTAAGTAGAATCTATGCTGCATGTCACAAATTCAACGTATTTTTTTAGACTATCTAGGTCAATCTTATGCAGGAGAGAACAGTTAGTGATGAGTGTTATTGGCATCTTGATTCTATGCAGATACTCGACAAGCTCCATAAAGTCTGGCCTGCTAGTGGGCTCTCCTCCTTCTATTATGCACCAAACACAGTATTTAGACACCTTGTCGAAGACCATCTTCCATTGCTGCGTGGTAAGATCAGATCTCTTGGCAAGTGCTATTTGCTCTTCCTTATCGGGATCGCCAAAAGGACACATCGGACAGTAAAAATTGCAGTAATGAGTCATGCTGAAAACTGCAACAACAGGACGCCTCCTTCCTAACACCATGTTTGTACCCCACTTGCTGATCAGCTTTATACTACGAATGCTGTCGACCAATGTAAGATTCTTGCCGTATCTGTTACTTTTAAGCAATTCCCCCAGATAGAAAACCTTAACGCCGAAGATACACAAATCCGCATAGAGAAATGATAGATGTGCTGGAATTTGGAACAGAGGTTATTTCTCTTTCGGCTTCTGGCGTACTTGCTCCAGGGCCTCTTTTATTTGCTAACCTTGCCTGCGCTACTCATCAGGGCAAGTGGTCTGGCATTAAAGTATCTTCTGGCCATGCAATTGTCGAAGTGCTTCTAATAATCATAATATCAACAGGCATTTTTACCATTGATGCCGCAAAAAAATATGCGAGTAGTATATCATTGATGGGTGGAGTCGCTATCCTTGTGTTTGCAGGATCACAAATAGCGACTCTCCTTCTGAAAAAAAACCTACAAGACGGCACGAGGCGTATCGCAGGAAATAAGGGCCCATTTTTTGTAGGTGTTTCGTTCAGCGCGCTTAATCCTTTCTTCATTCTCTGGTGGCTCACAGTTGGTCTCAAACTGATAAGCGATTCTGCAGAGTTTGGAGTAATTACAGGTTTGATAATTCTGTTTGCAACTCATATTTGGATGGATTACGCCTGGCTGGCTCTTACGGCATATCTTTCTTCAAAGGGATCCTCCCTTCTCAATACACAACTATATCGAGTTATGTTGTTGGGCCTGGCAGGCCTGCTGGTGTATTATGGGATCAGTTTTACAGTTCAGGGTCTATCTCTGCAAACCAACTAATGCTTCGTATAATATCTAAAAGACTCAAATCTGATCCCGAGGCAGACCGTCTCACTTTAGTATTATTATCTCATAGGGCTAAAAATATTCGCAATAGCTATTCCTCACCAACTAATACTCTCTTACGATGTGCTTTTCTCTAGGAGAGGATGTGCACAATAGAGCAGCGTGCTTTTGAGGCTAGACCTACAGGATGCTTTTATATCTACACTACAGATGATAGTGTTAATCCTATTAGAGACGCCCCGCTTGCAATCTCTCGCTCTTTAATAAGCACCTTGCAGGTTTCTTCAAAAATGCTGACACTAGGAGTCGTCTATACAGGGTTTGTTAGGAAAGAAATGTTGTTCCACAATGCTATGTGGATCGTCATGGATGCGTGAGTGTTTCTTTTATTTTACCTAGCACGGGAAATAGGCACTTCTATCGTTGAGACATTTCTTACCTTACCGTCATCAGACTGAACTGTCTCAGAACCAAGCTTAATTGGCCCAATCTTATATCCGAGCGTGTCCATCCGTTTTACAATAATTTGCGCTACATCGACTGCTCTGGTTATGCTCTTTCCT
>DATAAU010000012.1:0-3846 GCA_036259955.1 Nitrososphaera sp.
CCCTTGACTATTTCGATTGGGACGGCACCGATAGAGATTTCGTTAAAATGATCGCTACACCGAAAAGAGACGGCAAGACAACAGCCAGAATTGCCCTACTTGAGATGCAATGACATCATACTAAAACGAAAATCCTTTACAACGTAGCATCATATTTATTTTGCTCATGAGCATTGCATTATTGCTGATAGTCTGAAGTCAGGAGCAATGAGAGGAGATGTATAGATATAATTGCCAATAAGCCGAAAGCAGACGAGACGGTTAATTACATTTGGAGGTATTGCAGTTATTGGGGCATTAATTGCATTCATGGTATTTCTTCAGATAGAGGCTTCAAGGAACAACGACTTTAAAAGAGCATATGAGCAAATCATTCTTGATACAAATGCATTGACACAGGAGTATACTGCAGAGGAGGAGAGGTGGCTGTCACAGGACAACAATACCCTGATTCATGTAATTGATCGTTATCTGCCTAGATATGACCAGCTAATAGAAAGAGCCAATACATTGAACACTCCTGGAAAATATGAATCAGCGAAAATTTATCTTGTCAGTGCCATTGAGTTGGAACGGCAAAGCTATGAGCATTTTCGCAACTATCTTGTTACAGGCGATAAGAGTGAATATCAAGAATCTTCTGATCTGATCTCTAGGTCGCTAGAACAGAGTGTTAACGCTGATTCTGCCATAAAGCAAGCAGGCTAGTTGAACTACACGCGTCTTGATTGTCTGTGCGTCTGGCATTGCTTGTGTGTGCGCACCTAGGTTTTAATTGAGGTATATGGAAAATGGTACTGTTGCTCTTACCGGTGCGTCCTAGCATTCATAGAGCCATCAGCAGCATGTACTTGTTAAATAAGAAAATAAGAGGTGCTGGGCCCATAGTTCAGCTTGGATAGAATGGCTGCCTGCGGAGCAGTTGGTCGAGGGTTCGAGTCCCTCTGGGTCCGCCTTTTCTTAAAAAAACGTTCAAAAATTTGGACTCGATGGTTATTAACAGAAGGATTTTCTATAAAGTAAGCGGTGAATAAGTATAAAAGATATAATTAGAATCGAATAGATATGCTATTTGATTGTGCTATTATCGGTGGAGGCCCTGCGGGTTTAAATGCTTCCCTTATCTTAGGACGAGCAAGACGAAACGTCATATTGCTTGATAACAACACTCCCAGAAATGCTGTTTCACAGGAATCCCATGGATTTATTACACGTGACGGGATAAAACCAAAAGAATTTAGAGAAATTGCTCACAAGGAACTAGGTAGATATCCTTCTGTTATATATGCAAAAAGAGAAGTAACTTCAGTAATCAAAAATAATGAAAACAGTAAACCACCGTTTGAATTATTAACGTCAGAGAATGATGAACGATATCAATCCAAGACCATAATAATCGCTACAGGTCTAAAAGATGTTTTACCAAATATAGAAAATATTTCTGACTACTATGGCAAGAGTTTATTTCATTGCCCCTATTGTGATGGATATGAATTAGGAGATAAACCCTTGGTTGTTATTATAGGTGAACAAGTTCAGGCTACTTTTAGTTTTATTCAGACTACTTATAATTGGTCTAAAGACTTGATTGTATGCACAAATGGTGAGGCCTTTCAAAATTCTGCGCAAAAAACTTTACTTGAGAATAAGGGAATAAAAATAATAGAACATAAAATTAAAAACTTTGAAGGAAAAAACGGACAGATAGAGAAAATAATCTTTGAAAATGGAGAAAGCGTATTGAGAAAAGGTGGTTTTGTGGCGCCGCAACCAGTTCAAGCGTCTGGTTTTGGTAAACAATTAGGATGCAAATATAATCCACTTGGCGGTATTGTTGTAGATTTGTTTGGTAGAACAAACATCCAAGGAGTATATGCGGCAGGCGATGCATCTGTAATTACTCCCGCACAATTAATTATTGCCGCTGCTGAAGGAGTCCGAGCAGCAGCAGGTGTAAATACGGATTTGACCCAAAAAGAATTTTTAGAATAAACCTGTCTGCTGCTTATGCGAACAGATAAAGCTAAAAATTTAAACTACGTCATGTTTACGAGGGAAAAAATTAAACTTTGAGCACAATAGTTGAATGACGAATGGAGAAGGTCCAATGTCGTTGAATTGAGAGCAAGAGAGTAGAGCATCATGAGGTAATAGTTTCTACAGACCTGAGACACTCTCTGATCAGAGAGGAAATCATAAAGCTGGAAAAGAACCGGCGGTAGCAGAAAGTTTAAAGCTTGGCCGCCGCATGAACCTCCACTATGACAACAGCAAATCCAGTCGAACCCGCCTACCAATTGGGTTGAGTCCAAATTCTGAAGGTTTTTATGCCGAGTCCCTCTGGGCCCGCCTAAAATAAAAAATCGCTCAAAAAATGGACCCAACTGCTACTAGTATGCTTTGGTTATTCTGTAATATCGAATAGATCGGCAAGAGACCCATATGCATGATATTACATAATAGGCGGCGGAATAAACTGTTTTGATAAGTTATAATGCTGTTTATATGTATATGCAATCTGAATTATGCGTGATTCTTCAAATGTCTTCCAACCAGCTGAACACCTACAGGCAGCTTACAAAACTCTTTTTACATATCATAGCAAAAACAATTCTTCTTCTTGAAAAGCGTATTAACATCAAGTAGTATCAGCCACACACATGAAGCTTGCAAGTAAATTAATCAACCAGAGCAATCAAAAATATTTAATATCTATCTATCATACTGGTTGACTTAACACTAAATGAACAACGATTCTAAATCCTCAATGAAGCTTATCAGCAGGGAAGAATTAAAAGAGAAGTTAGATCGTGGAGATAACTTTAAACTAGTAAACGCTTTGGGAGAATGGGCATTTAATGCTAAACACATACCTGGTTCTATCAACATTAGCAAAATAGAGGACGCAAGGAAAATTCTTGATTCTAATGATGAGATTATCATATATTGTTCCAATCCATCGTGTATTGCCAGTATTATCGGGTATCAGCATTTGACTAATATGGGATATACTAAAGTCAGGCGTTATGCTGGTGGAATAGTTGATTGGGAGCAAGCAGGATATCCACTGGAAGGAGATTTTGTGTAAGCTAGCTAGTTTGAAACGTGTTTTTCAGTATAACTTGAATTTTAACGAATGATACTGCAAAGACAGACAGAGAGGTATGTCAAGCTATTCGGTGACCAGAGTTTTTGGCTGACATCCGTTCAGCACCATTTTTCTACGCTGACGACCATTCAAATAATAATTCCTGATCCTACTATCCTGCATATTTGTTTCAGTTGTTACGGTGTCTCTCCGGCTTCTTTGAAGGGCTGGAATTCCTAACTAGCACATAAGCTATTTTTGTAGTCAAAAAGGTGGGCAGCCAAAAAGGATCTCGGCAGCAAAACTTCCAGAAAGAAATGGATTCAAAAAACAAATGATGCAGTATGGGAATTGAGCTCTATCTACTTCAAACTAAATATGTACTAGTTACAAATTGCCATTGATGCATGGACAGAGGTCTGCTGCAGATAAGGGTTCTAAGAAAGGAAGTCGTTAATAGCAGCTCAGCGCAAATAACCTCTGTGAGCAATACACGTAGAGGGCTTCCGCTGAAGAGCTCTATGTTGGAGCAGATATTTCCGACTTTAACTCCTGCACAGATCAGTCGCATTGCACCGCATGGCCATGTGCGTCCAATGCAGCGTGGCGAGGTGATTGTCGAGCAGGGTGATCGAAATGTTCCATTCTTTGTGGTAGTGTCTGGGGAGGTCGAAATTGTGCGCCCCTCAAGCGATGTTGAAACGCTTATCACAACCCATGCCCCGGGTCAGTTCATTGGTGAGGTCAACAATCTCTCT
>DATAAU010000013.1:0-23203 GCA_036259955.1 Nitrososphaera sp.
ATGAATGACTGTATTGCAAACCGATAGTCGTCAGCATTAGCAGAGCCTGTGATGTCGCAAGGATTACCTATCACATATGTCGGTGGATAGTGATCTTTAAGTGATTTTTTAGTTTCTTCACTCAATTCAGCTACTTGCAGACCAAGCCTTTCAAAGTGGTCGATTGCAGCAATTATTGGTCCCGCTCCGTTGGTTACCATCGCTACTCTACCACCGTTTGGTACCGGTTGCCATGTGAGAGCCTTGAGAGCCGCTGTCATCTCTTCATAACTATCTACTGATATAATACCTGCTTGATCGAGTGCACCCTTTACGACTGCATACGACCCGCCAAGTGATCCCGTATGAGAAGCGGCCTGCTTGGCCCCCCTTGTAGATCTGCCATTTTTAAATACAACTACTGGTTTGCCTCGCTCCATAATTACTCGTCTCGAAGTATTCATGAACTTCCTGCCGTCGCCCAAGCCTTCTACATAGAGTCCAATAACTCTGGTTTGTGTGTCTTCAGAGAGGTACCAGATCATGTCTGCCTCGTCCACATCGGATCTATTACCATATGAGATCATCTTGCTCATGCCAAATGTATCGGAGCTCTCCATAAATGCAATGCCCACTGTTCCACTCTGTGATAGGAAAGCAACGTCGCCCTTTCTAGGGCGTATCATTCTTGCATGGCCTTGAAATGCACAATCGAGGCGGTTCTCGCCATTGAACATGCCTATGCAGTTGGGACCGATTATCCTGATCTGCAACTCCTTTGACAGCTCTCTGATCTGCGACTCAATAGTTGCTCGCTCTCCTCCAAGTTCTTTGCCTCCACCAGAAATGATGACAAAGTTGTGGATGTCTTTCTTGGCCGCCGATCTCAGTAGATCCGGCACAAATTTCAAATCGACCGTGACGACTACAACATCTACCTTATCGGGTATCTCATCAATGCTCTTATACGCCTTAAGACCCATGATCTCAGAATAGCCCTTTGCGTTTACGGGATAGACCTTACCAATGTATTCATGCTTTGCCAAACTTTCCAAAACAGAGTTGCCTACCTTGCCGGGTTCAGGTGAAGCGCCAATCAAAGCCACCGACTTGGCATTAAAGAAAATATCCATATATTCAGATCTTGGTTGGGCAGTTGAGATGGCTTCTAAGTCTGGCTTTTCTCGCAGTAGGATCTTGGCATCAACCACAACATATTCATTTTCATAGAATATGATTGGATTAAAGTCAATACTTTCATAATATGGCGCCATCTCCGTCCCAAATCTACCAATATTGACCAGTGCCTCTGCAAGCATATTCAAGTTTACAGGCGGCATCCCCCGGAAACCCTTGAGTATCTTGTTCCCCTTCAAATCATCTATCATGCTGATTGCGTCTTCCTTTGTTATTGGCAAAACTCTGAATGAAACGTCTTTGAAGACTTCAGTGTAAATACCACCTATCCCTGCCATGATAACAGGCCCAAACTGCGGGTCATTCTGCAGGCCTACAATGATCTCTACGCCACCAGCTGCTGCCATTTTTTCGAGCAGCACACCTTTTACATTATACTGCTTGCTAAGCCTGTTGTACATATCATTGAATGCATTCTTAACATCCTCCTGGTTTTGAAGACCGACCTTGACCCCCTTAACATCTGTCTTATGCAAGATCTCCGGTGAAACGATCTTTGCGACGAGAGGAAAACCTACTTTCCCCGCCTCTATTCCTGCCTCTTCCTCGTTGGTGACCAGCGCGTATTTTGGTACTCTGACTCCGTACTCGGTCAAGACTTGTTTGGCGAGTTCTTCAGTTATTACTTTTTCCTTGCTTAAATAAATGTCATCAAAGAGTTTCTTCACCTTCTCATTTGTCATTTTTATTGAGGGAAAAAACTTGTCTAGCTTTTATATAGTTACCTAATATATGAAGCGTAGTAATTTGTTATTTTTGTAAAACTCTTGTAAAATTATCGTATATGCGTCTGCCTTGAGTTGCTAGCTGTTCTAACTCAGTAGGCGCCGGTAATAAACTCTCATGCTTGATCTTTTCAGCGATCATGTCATCACTGTATTCCTTCATCCATGTTTGTATGAGATGTTCATCGACTTCAAAATGAAACTGGATGCCAACTGCCGACCCGATCCTAAATGCCTGTGGGTATAGATCGGAATATGCAAGGATCTTAGCATTTGCTGGCAGATCATATGTGTCTCCGTGCCACTGGAAAATCCTGATGGTCTTATTGGTAAAGCCTCTAAAGATGTCATTGCTGCTAGCTGGTGTCAGATACACGTTGTGCCATCCTATCTCCTTCTTCTTGCCCCTGTAGACACGACCGCCTGCAGCCTGAGCAACGAGCTGCGAACCAAGGCAGATCCCTAATAACGGGGTATCATTTTTTATCGCATTCCTGATGAGTTCTTGCTCTTTTTGTAAGTAGGCTAAATTGTCGTATACTGCCATTGGACCTCCCAGGATTACTATGGCGTCATATCCCGATGGGCTGGTGGGGACAGGGTCGTCATTCTGTGTATTTACGTTTTCTATGTCGTAGCCATCAGACACAAACATCTGCTCAAGCAAGCCTAGTGGTTCGCACCCAATATTTTGTACTGAAAGTATCTTGGGCAATACCTATGATGCGTTCTCAAGTGTATTTATGCCATGAGGAAAAATATTAAATCTGATGGGTGTTACAGATTAGCTGTACTGTGGGCTATCAATATAAAGTCGATGACTATGAGACCGTTGAACGCCTGCGCAGTTTTATTTGTATGCTCAATGAAGAATCCGAGAAAGGTTCTGTCATTGTAGTTGAGGGTAGAAGGGATGCAGAGGCACTGTCAAAAGTAGGTTTCACTGGCAACCTTGCCGTTTTCCATCATTTTAAGGGAATTGCTGACTTCGTAGATAGCCATGATAGCATAAACAAAAAGATAATCCTGCTATTGGATATGGACAGAACAGGCAAATATCTCACAAGCCGATTAATTTCTCAGCTTCAATCGAGCAGGCATAGTATAAACTTGTCATACAAGAGGACACTTGCAAGGATAACAAATGGCAAAGTGAGACATGTTGAGGATCTTGTCATCTATGCACCGCACATGTTGGGCATTACAGGAAGTCGCAAGGACCTTTATTTTTATACGTGATTCTCTGAAGCTTTACAAAGCACTTATATTCAAGCAAAGAAAAGTGAAAACTATATACCAGCAAACTGCGAGGTTATGAAAGAAATTGCCCACCACAGGTATAGTAAAATATCATGTTAAGTTAAAATTTGATGTTGATGGTTTGGTCGAGAAAGCCGATATAATCGGTGCTATTTTTGGACAGACAGAGGGCCTTCTCGGTCCGGAAATGAACCTCAACGAATTACAAAAAGTATCCAAGGTTGGAAGAATTGAAGTAAACGTGGAAACTAAGGGCAACATGACTAAGGGTGATGCCCTAATACCAATGAGTACAGACATTTCTACTGCAGCGCTAATTGCGGCAGCAATAGAGAGTATTGACAAGGTGGGGCCGTTTCCGGCTAAATTCGGCCTAATTGGGATTGATGACATTCGGGCCATAAAGAAGAAGGTCATAGTTGATCGCGCTAAGAAGATAGTGCAAGACTGGGCCACTAGAACTATAAGCGAGGGGGACGAGATGCTCAAGGATGTTTATGATGCAAGCAAGCCGGGGAAACTCACAAGCTTTGGAAAAGCGCAACTGGCCTGCGGTACAGGAGTCTTTGATTCTCCTTGGATAATACTAGTGGAAGGAAGGGCAGACGTAGTAAATCTTCTGCGTGCAGGTTATGACAACGCTATAGCAATAGAGGGTGCAAGGATTGACGAAACTGTGACAAAACTTACAGAAGGTAAGCGTGTAGTAGCATTTCTCGACGGTGATCGAGCAGGAGATCTCATACTGAAGGAGCTGCATGGAGTCGTAAAGATAGACAAGGTGCTTAGAGCCCCTACGGGTAAGGAAGTGGAGGAATGCACCCCGCTTGAGATATCTGAAATCTTGAAGGATGCATTTTCACCTGAAATACCATCTGTTCAACAGCCTGTGTATCCTACTCACCAGCCCCCTCATCATCATCAACAGCAACACCCTCATTATGAGAGGAGGAATTATAGGAGAGATAGGGATCAGCAACAGGAGGATTACCGCGCTTCACCATCCCGACAGCCAGAAACAATAGAATCAGCGCAACCATCTAAAGAGACGTTAGTTGAGGATAGTGCTGAGATAGTTTCTGCAGTTCGTGACGTTTACCCACAGATAAATGAAACTCTTGAGGCTGTCGTGCTAGATGGTTCCATGAATACTCTGCTCAAGGTTCCGGTATCCGAAGTTATTAAAAGGCTTACTAGTGCAGAGGGTGGCAAGCTGCTGGTAATAGACGGTATTGTTACTCAGAGACTCGTCGATGCAGCTGATAGGGCCGGTATTGAGTATATTGTAGGACATCGAATGACAGATTTGAAAAAGCCATCTGACATCCGAATCAGGACTTTTGGTGACATTGGCATAAGTAACTAGTAAGGATAATGCCTGAGATCAAACTACAACATATATTGACTCTGATTGAGCTTCTTTCAAAAGGAGCCCGCCACAATTTTGTAGAGGTAACGACTACCCTACTTGGCAAGGGCATCGGTAGATCCCAACAGGCAGCGTCGAAACACCTGTTAGATTTGGAAACCTCCGGCTATATTGAGCGTCTAAAAAAAGGGCAAAAATTTGCAGTCAAAGTCACAGATAAAGGCTATTCTGAAATACAGAGTCTCTATTTATCATTGAGAGCTGCTATTGAATCTACACCTGCGACAATGGATTTCACGGGTCATGTGATTTCGGGTATGGGAGAGGGAGCATACTATATGTCATTGGAGGGTTACAGGAGACAATTCAGAGAAAAATTAGGATACGAACCGTATCCTGGGACGTTAAACGTCAGACTAACTGATCAGATAGACATGAATGGCCGACTGGAGCTTGGTAAGCATCCGTCGATATTTATCAATGGCTTTAGTGATGGCACACGTACTTACGGTTGGGTAAAATGCTATCGCGCGGTCATAAACGATGGCTCAATAGACAATGCTGCTGTACTTGTGCTTGAACGCACACATTACGATGATAGCATGCTTGAAGTAATAGCTCCAATATCAATTAAGCAGGCGGCAGGCATCAAAAATGGTGATAGAATAAAAGTCCAAGTGCGACTTACTTAGATGCCGTAGATTGAATCACCTAGCTCCTCCTTTATTTTTGAACTTTTTGATCCTGGTATTGGGGTTGACAATCTTATAACTTGGACGTTTAAGTTGAGTTTCTTGCAGTTCTCGGCAATATCCTTTTCACTGTGAGCTTGGTCATAGCCAAGTGCGATCACGTTTGGTTTTACATACTCGACTGTGTCATAAAGAGTGCCCTCTTTGCCGATTAGTACCAAATCTACAAAATTAAGCGAAGTCACGAGGTCCCTGCGAAGTTTTTCATCGTGATAGATCTTTCGAGATTTCTTTATCTTCTGAGCGGTGGATTGCCTTGCCACTACTACGACGAGCACATCGCCCTCTGCTTTTGCGGCCTTCAGAGTATGAATGTGACCTGGATGGATGAGATCAAAAACTCCTCCTACAAGGACGACCTTTAGTGCATCACGACCGATGAACGTAAGTTTGGTCGGATCAGATTTTTCTACAAGACCAACATTGACAAGACGGCTTATTATCGAATTGTAAAACTCTTGACTTACGGGCAGCCGTGCCTTTAGTCTCGCATAGGCTGAAATTGAAGGATCTAACATGCTAGAATACAGGTTAGCAAGAATGGTCTTGTCTAGTGGGTCCATCTGGGAATCTACTACGTGGCAATAGCGAAATCATTAATGTTATAAACTATTGCCCCACCTCTGCAAAGTTCGTATAATTTCCTCAACTGACTTATAGTAATATTGTGGAATGAGATAAAAGTCTATTCTGGTTAGATTTTTTCACCTCTATTGGGGCCATATGTATATTCTTTTTTTAAAGAACTTTTGATTGAATATTTCTCAGAATTTATAATACCTGGGCTTTTAGGCCATAGCCTGCCCTCCAATGAAAAATTCTCTTAGACAATATCTATTGAGATCGTAATTGAGAATCAAAATATTACTATAATTTATGAACTTAATGGCATATGAATATCAGCTACACTTCTAACTATCTAGTATAAACAGCAAAAGCCGCTCCTTGTTGCCACCTTTTTTGGTATATTATTTTGGCCTCTACCCAATCAATAATAACTTCTGATAAAGATTACTCAGAAAAACCGAATCTAGAGCCTGAATAATACCTATATGCTATAACACCCTGCCAATGCCATTGTTATGGTATTGTTGTCCACTTCTGCAGAGATAAAGAAAAAACTTGAGGAGAACTGGATACAAATCATCAAGGCCAATTCTGTAAAGTTTTCGCTCGGCACAATAAATGGTTCTAGTCCACCCTCGATCTTTGTGGGCAGTTACGGGTACCCGAAGGTACGGATAGGACCAATGATACCTCCATTGCATGGCGATACCACTATCTTGGACAGGACCGAGCTGTGGGCAGGTAAAAGCCTTGAAGAGATAGCAAACTATCGTTTGTCACTCGTGCTAGGTACTATGAATGTGAATATACATGAAGCTTCTACCAAATATCTTGAGAACATGCAGGAGCTCACAATGTCTGAGAAGCCTGCTGAAACTGAGGCCACATTTGAAAAAATGCCTACAGTCGATGTGAAAATGCAAAAAGAATTTAGACTTGACTACGAAGGCACACCTTTTGGGCCAACTGCTCCGATGAGATCTTTTAAAGTGGCATCACATTCAGTGGACAAGCGTATTGAATCTGTATACTATGATTCAGATTTGACGGCAGTAGAAGCTATGATGAACTTATACAGACGTGGAGTAGAAACGAGTATCATACAGCGAGTCCTCAGCATGGGGATGCTTGGGATAAAGAAGAAACGGAAGCTTGTGCCCACTCGCTGGAGCATCTCTGCTACTGATGATGCTATTTCAGGAATACTTGTAAAGGAGATTAAAATGAATCCTACAATTGATCTGTTTGAAGTAACTCGGTATTCGCATCTTGATAACCATTATTCTGTGATTTTGATACCTCATGATGGATGGATTTTTGAAATGATTGAGTCTTGGTTCACAAGTCAAGGTCAGGTAGCCGTGGGCACAGATATTGAAGATGCAAGAGGACTTAACCATAACCCCACCATAGCTGGGGCGTATTTTGCAGCGCGGCTTGCAGTAGTAGAGCATCTTGCACGTCGACGCAAAAAGGCTGGGGCTATTATTCTCCGTGAAATACATCCCAATTATGTAATACCCGTTGGGGTATGGCAGATAAGAGAAGGAGTACGTGAAGCCCTGAAAAAGCCTCCACATGAGTTTGAAGACTTTGACTCTGCAATGTCGCATGCCTGTTTCTGTATGTCCTTGTCAAAGAATGAATTAGGACAAAAAAGTGAACTCTATAAGAATTTTAAGAGCCAGACGAAGATAAGTGATTTTGCTTAATTAGCAAATGCTTGCAAAGGGTCATATATTCGCCCTGTACTAAGTTGTCTTGATAGTTATGATGAGTGAGGCCCCGCCAGAAGGCATCAAGCATATTGTTCCAATCAAGCAGGTAGAAAAACCTGTGAAGATAACAGATCAAGCCAAGGTCGAACTCCAGAGCTCGGGCATGATGGATGAGAAGGGAAAGCTGAAGTTGAAGGGTGTAAGTCCAAAGATGCTAAAGCGCATGAAGTTAGAGGCTGTTGACTGCCCCGTATTGAATAGTGAAATTGGTTTTTTGCAATGCTATGTCTGTAAAAACTTTTTCAGCAGACCTATGGGCAAGGTTTACTGTAAAGGCGATCCGCTTTAGCTATCTGTATATGTCTCCAAAAATGACATAACGGTTTGTCGTGCTTATAAAGCATTCGCAAATCTACTTCAAGGATACGTAAAGAGACCCTCACTAATCTAAAAGTACTCTTTGTTGATTGTGATTTGCTATTAACTGGAAATATACTCAGGTCTATGCAATCTAAAACGATCTATTCAACACATAGAGAGATGTAAAATTGTCAGTACTGCTTATCTGACTTTATTAGATTACACACGATTAGAAGCTACACTTTCCAAGCCACTAGGAAGATGTCTCTATATATTGTGCTTTCAAAGAAAGATGTCTGCTTAGTGGTGAAAAAGGGTGCACATCTTCATGAATGAATTATCCAGGTCAAGACGATCAATTGTAGCTGGCTGGCACTTCTATGCGTACCTTATGAATAAGGAAATGATAACTGTCATAGTCCAGGAGAGGCAATTTTTTGAAGCAAAAACGGAGACATCACTTACAATAACTTCATAAATCCTAATCGATTTGCCAATGTCAACGTGGGTTCTCCGAAAGAATCAGTTGGGATAACCGTCAACAAAAATGTAGACTTTAGCGAGTGGTACAGTCAAGTCATTCTTAAGACTGCCCTCGCTGACTATGCTCCTGTTAAAGGGTTCATTGTACTTCGTCCATACGGCTATGCAATTTGGGAATCAATAAGGGATATTCTAGACAAGCGTTTCAAAGAGACGGGTCATCAAAATGGTTTCTTACCTGTGCTAATACCTGAAAGCCTGCTGGCAAAAGAAGAGGATCACTTTACAGGGTTTACGCCGGAGGTGTTTTGGGTTACTAAAGCAGGAGATAAAGAGCTTGATGAAAAACTAGCTCTCAGACCTACATCTGAAACCCTTGCATATTCAATATTCGCAAAGTGGGTAACGAGCTACCGCAATTTGCCACTCAAGGTCAACTTTTGGAACTCTGCACTCAGAGCTGAGATCAAGTCGACTAAACCCTTCATTAGAACTTCCGAATTTTTGTGGCAGGAGGGACATACGGTACATGCTACCGAAGAAGAAGCAGAGCAGGAGGTCCTAAGTATAGTTGATATCTATAAGGATTTGATAGAGAACTACCTTGCTGTACCTGTTATAGCAGGATATAAAACTGACCGAGAGAAGTTTGTCGGCGCAAAGTACACTATGACCCTTGAAGGTTTGATGCCTGTGGAAGGGAAGGCTCTCCAGATGGGGACTTCGCACCATCTCAGTCAGAATTTTTCAAAGCCTTTTGGGATAAAGTATCTAGGTAAGGATACCAAGGAGCATTTTGCGTGGCAGACTTCATGGGGAGTTTCTTGGCGCCTGATAGGTGGGTTGATAATGGTTCATGGTGATGATCGGGGCCTAATTCTGCCACCACAAGTTGCACCAATACAGGTAGTAATAGTGCCTATACATAAAGACAAGAATGCAAACATGGTTAAGGAAAAGTCAAGGGAAATAGAGTTTGAATTAAAGCACAATGGAATAAGAGCATACATGGATGACCGAGATGAATACACTTCTGGTTGGAAGTTTAACGAATGGGAAATGAAAGGTGTCCCACTGCGCATAAACATAGGACCTAGGGATATTGAAGAGGGACAGATTGAATTTGTCAGGCGTGATACAAAGGAAAAAAGACTTGCCGAGCGCGGCAATCTTGTAAATACCACGACGTCGATTTTAGCACAGATACACGGAAGTTTGCTTGCAAAGGCAACAGAATTTCTAAAGGAGAACACTTTCGAACCTGCAGATTTCGAGAGCTTTAAGTCTATAATTCAAACTAAGGGGGGGTTTCTTCTTGCAGGCTGGTGTGGCCGAGAACAATGCGAGTCCAAGATAAAAGAAGAGACAGGTGCAGATATCCGAGTGATACCATTTAACCAGAACCACAAGCCTGCCACCTGCATTTACTGTGGCCAGGAAAGCAAAAAGGCAGCAATATATGCAAGGGCATACTAATTGGTAGCACTTGAAGATCTCTTTCCATTTGGAACTGAACTTGGGTATGTAGGCATCCTCCTCATAAGCTTCGTATCTAGTTTAATTCCTTTTATCCCAATCCCCTATTTTCCAGTCTTAATAACTGCTTCATTTAATACCAATTTTAATCCCCATATAATCTCGATTATTAGTGCACTTGGCATAGTCGGGGCAAAGACGATAATCTTTTTCATAAGTTATTATGGTCGCAAAATTCTGAGTGACAAGACAAAGAAGAGAATGCGTCCACTACAAAATCTAGTAAGCCGATATGGCTGGTTTGGAGCATTTATAGCGGCTCTTACTCCGATACCTGATGATCTTGTCTATATTCCACTTGGCCTTGCAAAGTATAACCCTTGGAAATTTGCAACGGCCACATTTGCTGGGAAATTCTTGATGAATGAATCGATTGTGTGGGGTTCGATTTTTCTTGGGAGACCTTTTGTCGAGGATATATTATCATCAGATACGACAGATCAGACGTCATTAATTATAGCAGCAATAGTGAGCACTATAGTGCTTGCAGTCGTTGTATACTTTTCGCTCAGAATAGATTGGGCAAAGGTAATTGGAAGGTGGTTTCCTTGGACACTGAAAAATAGTAGCGACGAAGAGGACGCTCCTAATGATAACAATAAAGACAATAATCACAACACAAAAAAAGAGCCCTAGGAAAGCCTTTACCTATTACCCTCGAATCTTACATTATGCTCGATATAGTCTTCATTGATGCCAGTTACACAGTCGGTAACTACGGCTTTGACTTGCTGAAAGTGTATTGTGCCCTGCGGTATTTTGTTTGCCTCTTGCATTACAGTCAGCCGTGCCTCAAATGCACTTTTGTGGTCCTCACATACTACCGCAAGCATATATTCTCCATCATGAGATTTTACTGAGATGATATATGAAGGAGGCAGCTGACATTCTTCTCCTTCAACCTTGGCTGAGCAATGCTCGGGCAGAAGCACAATATCTTCTATAGCGGAAGGCAATATAATAATATCTAACTCATGGACTATCAAAGGACACCAATTCAGAAAAACTATACAAATTTTGTGTCATTTGTTTCCATAGGGTGAAAATCTTGTGTAACGATCGTTGAAGGGTGACAAGGTAGTAATGTTAAGAGTAGTGTCAATATTGTAATCGCTGGAATATTAGAAATTTTAGAATGATTAATATAAAAATTTTTGACATCATCTGGTTTGGATAACCATAAAAATGTATTCGATGTAACTATTATATATTCCTATTAAATAGGAATATATCGAAGGTATTGCAAGTAGACAAGGAAATATTACGGCTTTTGGTCAAGCGCAGAGCGATGCTTCGGGTGCTCTCTGTTCTCTTTAAGCAAAAGGGAAATGCGTTGCCTACTCGTGTACTGCTTCAGAAGTTAGGTGCTAACAACCTTCACCATGTAATATTGCAGGCAGAGAGGGAAGGTTATATTAAACGCAAAAGAGTCAAGCCAAAAGGAAAGGGCAACTATCTGGTGTACAACCACTTAACGCCAAAAGGAAGACGATTAGCTGAGCTGAACAAGAAATTGGAATAATATCAATAATAATTTATCTAAAATCCCATCTCATATTTTCAGTATTCCTAGTATTAAATGACTGAACAGACTCAAACAGCAGCGGATCTATATGAATATGGTATCCGAGAAAAAATTGAGAGATGTTTGCATAATTAATACGTCTTAATTTATAAAACGGCAGAGGGTTTTTCTGCCTGCCTATGGGTAGCAGAAGAAGAAAAACTCTGGTAAGGCCTGCAAGAAAGTCTCGCAGAGTGGATGGAAGGTGTCCAAAATGCACCACTATTGTCAAGTTTAATGTGTCAGGCCCAATTGGCGACGAGATCTATGAGTGCACTGGCTGCATGTCCAAGTTTCACATAGACGAGTTGTAAAAACCAATTTGTGTCAATTGTCTGAAAAGCCTGCCCAGCCAAAGCAAAAAAATCATAAAAAAATCATTATTACTTATTTTATCGTGCGCTTAAAGGATATCTCGCGCTCGTGCTCCATCTGTATAGTAGTGTGGGTTATATTGTAGCGCTCCTCCAAGACTGTGTTTATTTCAGACAGGATCTTGTTTGACTCGCTGAGCATCTGGTCGCGTACCACCACATGGCCACTCAGCGCGTCCATTCCTGTTGATATTGTCCAAATGTGCAGATCATGAACATCTACTACTCCATCTAGTTGCTTAAGAGTTACCAGTATTTCTTGCATATCAAGCTTCGATGGAGCACCCTCTAGCAATATATGAGTGCTACTTCGCACAATAGAATAGGCACTTCTTGCCACTAAGCCTGCTATCATAAAAGCAACAAGTGGATCCACAATCGTGATCCCTGTGTTAAGAGCAATAAAGCCAGTAGCGATGACTGCGACGGATGAGATTGTGTCGTAGACAACGTGAATGAATGCACTGTGAATGTTGATACTCTTGCTGGCGTGATGCTTTAGCAGGAACATCACTACTAGGTTGCCTGCTAGACCAATAGTTGCTGTGAGTAGTAACAGCGGCGCATCTATTATACGAGGAGACATGACGCGGAGAAACGCTTCATACAACACCCATAATGAAATTACTCCAAGCGCTATGCCGTTTGCAAGAGCGACCATTACTTCCACTCTATGATAGCCAAAAGTCATTGCACCAGAATGGCTTCTTGCTGCAATCGTTATTGCAAAAAGACTTAGTCCAATCGCCATTACGTCAGTGAACATATGAACTGCGTCGCTTACTAGCGAAATACTATTACTCAAAATTCCACCTATAACTTCAACAATCGCTATTGCAGCAATGACTGCAAATGATAACCTCAGCATCTTCTTGGGCCGCAGTAAGCTAGTTCCCAATGTGATGGTCTATACTGTTCTCGATATTTACAGATTGTTTCCGCTCAATGGGCAAGCGTCAATTGCGCAGGATTCTTGTATTTTACAACCTGCGAAGCTCCTTCTTTTGGATAAATGCCATAGATAAGAGCAGCTTTGGCCACAGTAGAATCCTTCAGTGTGACCATGACTATCTGGCTATCCTTTGAGCGCTCAAGCAGTACCTTCGACAGTCTGTCGGTGTTCTCAGCATCTAGATGCGCATCAACTTCGTCCATCAAATAAAATGGCGATGGTTTGAGCGACTGGAGGGCAAGCAGGAATACCGTCGCAGCAATCGTTTTTTCGCCACCAGACAGGGTAGTTGACTCGCGTGGCACAGTCTTACCTGGGAACCGCACTAATAACATGACACCGCTTGAGAAAATATCCTCGCGGTTCTCGATCTCAAGCCATGCCGAGCCTCCTGTCATTTTCTCAAACGTCAAGCGTATGTCGCTGTCAACTTTCTGAAACGCCTCCATGAAAACCTTCTCTTTTTCTCTTACTATTTGTTCTATGAAGGCAACGATGGAATTATGCTCGCTTTCAAGCTGGTTGCGCCTAGTTGACATACTGCGGTATCCGTCCATTACCTGTACATATGCCTCATCTGCGCGGAGATTGATCCTTAACTTGACTTCTTCATGCTCATTAGTTAACTCTTTGATTGCGGTTTCAACATCCATCTCGTCAAGAAGATTCCTGTATCCAAGCGTGTGGAGATTGTTCATCTGGTGAGATTCTTCTGCAGTTAAATCTGAAATATCTTTTCGAAGCAGTGCCGACTCGCGCTCTATTAAGTTGTATTCCTTTGACATTTTGCGATCGCTCTCTGAGAGTGCTTTTATCTTGCGCTCATATTCTTGCAATACGCTATAGGCGCTACCTGAAGAAGCAATTATCTGCTGCTCTTGATCCCTGAGTCCTTTGAGCTCTGCTTCAAGTGATTGCGACTTCCCGTATGTCTCCTGTATCTGGAGTTTGCGTTCGTTTAGTTCCAGAGACAGGCGTTCATTCTCTTGATTCATACCTGCCAGATGCTGCATATCAAGTTCCAACTTGGCTTCGAGCCCTCTAAGTATTGATAGTATATGGCCAAGCTCGATATTGGCACCGTCTATTGATTTTACTATATCGGTGCGGGACATGTTCTTTTCAGCAAGTTTATTTTTGCTTGACGGCTCTTCACTTATGCTCTGTAGCCTCAACGATATCTTTTCCGTGGCAGGCGAAAGTAGGGCGAGCCTCCTTGAATACTTCTGAAGCTCTGTAGAATATACGTCGACTTCTGACTGGAGGGCTTGATTATCTAATACGAGCTGTGAAACAGACCTTTCTTTTGCTTCTAAAGATTCTTTTTCTTTGGAAATGCTTCTTTGTACATCTTTAATAAGAAGCTCAAGTTCAACTTTCTCTGATTCTCTATCAACCATCCGCTTCGAGATATCATATAACTCCGTATTTTTCTCCTCAATAAGCTTGGAGAGCTTTGTTATCATTATACGTAAATTTGCCACAGATTCGCCAAAAGCTATTGCCCTAGTCATATCGTTTATCCTTCCTCCAAAGTCCACCGACATTGAACCTCCCACTGGCTCGAAGAGCTCGCCATCAATTGACACGCTCCTATATCCCTTCTTTGATAACATGAAGGCGGTAGAGGAATTTCTTACAAGCAGTATGTCTGAGAAAATAAATGTTGGCAATTTCTCATAATCTGATTGCACAAAATCTGACAGCCTTCCAATAACATCGGGCTGATCACGAGGTATGTCCCTCTTCTCTTTGAATCGCCCGATGACATCAAGCGGAATTATCCTAAGACGTGGAAGCTTTTGCTCTTTGGCATAGGCGGCTATTCTTATCATAGACGTTATATCATTTACCACAAAGGCTTTCATCCATTCCAAGCCTGCTGCAAGGACAGGCCGCTCGTAGTATCTATCCCACCTCAATAAGTCATAAACAAGACCGCAAATATTGAACTTGTCTTTTTCTCTCATCAATTCCGCAATGGCAAGATCCTCATTCATGGCATTTTTGGCTATAGTGGCTCGTTCTTCAAACTTGTTTACAAGATTCTCTGCACGCACTAGGAGGTCTGCAGAGCCTACTACCTCTTTTCCTAGTTTCGATTTTGCCTCTGCAAGTTCGGATGCAATCCTAGCACCATCATGTAGTTTTGCTCCATCCACCTCCAGTGACTTTCCAAATTGTGCTATACGATTTTTTGTAGTCAAAATTTCTGCTTGGAGAATATTGATAGCCGAATCATTTGAGCCCTTCTTGTAATTGATGGTCTTGATTTTTTCTTCGACTCTGGCACCAGCAAGTTCGATTCGACCTCTTAATGATGTCATCCGTGCAAGCCTCTTTTCCAATCTCTCCCGGAAAGCACTATATTTAGCAACATTAGATGTGATCTTTTCAATTTCATAGTCGATTGCAGCAAGCTTCATCTTAAGATCTTTCATGCTTGCCTCCCTTTGGTCGATTTCTCTCTTCAGCCTGTCAGTCTCAGAGCGAGTATTCTCTATTCTTTGAACTGTAGCTTGCTTGCCGGTTTGCAGGGAAGGAAGTCTCCTTTCAATGTCTGAAATACGACGCTCAAACTCACTCAACATAGCCTTTGTCCGCTCTGAGTCATGAACGATCTCTGATATCCTCATTGCAACTTGAGCCTTAGCTCGGTTAGCAGCGTCAACCTGTTGAATGAACCTTGACTTTTCTGCATCCAACTTTTCAATCTCTATCTGCGTCTCCTCAATTAATTTTGAAAGGTGTGATGACTTTTGGTTATTCGATTCAAGGATTTGGGTGCTTGTAGCAAGCTTGTATCTTATGTTTCGTATGGTATTTGACAATTGCACTGCCTTGAGCCTCTTGAGCTCTGTGCTAAGGTGGTCATACCTCAGTTGTTCATTCCTCTCTGTTTCAAGTTCATCTATGCGCTTTCTGATCTCGCCCATCCTTGCAAATGCAACCTCTAGCCTCCTGTCAGCCTCATCTAGTTGCTTAAGAGCCTCTGCTTTCTTTTCATCAAAGTAGGAGAGGCCGACTATATCTTCTATTATCTTTCTACGCTCCTCGGAATTTAGTTCAGAGATTCTTGTGATCATGCCTTGCTGTACAATGTTTAGTTTGTTTGGAGCTGCTAACACTACTTCAAGAAGCTCCATTATGGTATTCTTGGTTACCTTCTTGTCATCAAGCCAATATTGACTCTCACCACTCTGACCCTCAATTCCGCGTGTCAAAGTGACCGTATCAGAGTCGATAGGTATACCTCTGTCCGTGTTGTCAAAGGTGAGGCTAACGCGGATAAGGCGGTGATTGCTGTTCTGGCCGTCATGGAAAAGCGATTGGAACTTGTCTACCCTTAGGCTTTTGGGACTATTCTCTCCTATTGCAAACATGATGGCATCAAGAATATTGGACTTGCCTGAGCCATTTGGACCAGTTATAGCAACTAATCCTCTCTCAAAATGCACTACAGTGTTTTTGAAACCAAATGACTTGAAGCCATAGACTTCGAGCTTTTTAATATGCACCAAGGGTTGCTATCTGGTTAGTTTTTCGCGTGAGCTAATTATACGTTGTCGAGATCAATTCATATCCTTTTAGTAAAAAATTGTTAGCATCGAGCCTTTAAAAAATACTTGTCATTACGATATCGATAATGACCTATTCTCTCTGGAGGAGGTCTTTTTTATTTTTGTAGTAGTAAGCCCTGCTGTCAAAATTGCTTTATAGCTACCGAACAAAAAATATCTGATGTTTGGTTCTTGATGTGGCCGAATATCTAAGGAGCGCCATTACCAAAAACCCCAAGACAAGAAAGACTAATAGTAGCCCAAAGAAAAAATGGGAAGGATGCAGTATTATCGTTCCCTTTTGCCTTCAACAAATTCTAAGAAGTTTGACTTGGCAACAGAATAGGGCAATTGCACTGGTGGATGCTTAAAGCAGTAAGCCGATATACTGTCAAGTGGCCCAGAAATACCTCTGTCAAGAGCAATCTTGGTTGCCCTCACTGCGTCTATCATTACACCAGCACTATTGTATGCGTCAACCACTTTTAGTTTAAGGTCCAGCTCAACAGGGATGTTGCCAAAATACCTCCCTTTCATAGATATATAGCATATTTTGTCATTATCCAAAAATTGCACGAAATCTGATGGTCCAATTCTCATAGGGATTTGATAGGGTGACATTGCAGCTACCGCGCTTGTCTTACTTACCCTCTTGTCCTCCAGCCTATCCTCATCGAGCATATTGTAAAAGTCCATGTCACCTCCAATGTTTAGCTGATAGGTCTGGTCTACCGCCACTCCACGATCTACAAAGAGCTTCACTAGTGTCTTATGAACAACAGTAGCACCAAGCTGGCTCATAACGTCGTCACCAGCACAGGGTAATTTGCGGTGTTCAAATGCTTGCTGCCATTTTGGGGTTGACGCTATAAAAACAGGTATTGCATTAATAAAAGCGCAACCTGCATCAAGGCAAGCTTCAGCATAGTATCTTGTTGCCTGTCTGCTCCCAACAGGTAAGTAATTGAGTAGAATTTCGGCGCCTGTATCTTTTAGGATCTTGGCTAAATTTGCTGGAGGTTTGTCAGAGAGCTGTATCTTTTCTCGGTAGTGATTTCCCAAACCGTCTAAAACTTCTCCTTTTTCAACAATTACATTCGACTTCTCCACGTCAGCTATCTTCACCGTATTGTTTGGTTCTGCAAAAATTGCCTCAGAGAGATCCTTTCCTACCTTTGAATCAACAACGTCAAATGCTGCTACAAATTCGATGTCTTTTGGTTCATATCCTCCCAATTCAAATGCAGTAAGTCCAATTGAATCACCTGACTTACCGTTACCGCTTGCGTTATAATATTTTGTACCCTGTATCAATGCAGAAGCACAGTTTCCAATACCTGCTAGTGCAACCTTGATTTTTTTAGACATATCCTAGATAGTAAAAGGAGGATATTTGTATTTATCACACTCTATAGATCCACTAGGAAGATTACCTTATATGATCAAACTGAATATCAAATTAGTTGGTTTATACAATTCATTTTTATGATAGAATTCACTTAAAGTCCGACGTAGAATTTTCTGGCGCACCAATTATAGTTCTATATGTACTGTTTTATTGGTAGGTCTTGATTATTGATGCCTTAACTTGGCTCTCTATGATTTTCATACTATGCCTATCAATATACTCTATAAGATCTGTTATATTTATCTACAAGGTTAAAGGAGCAAGAGGAAACAATACCTCTCAAAACATGCGACAGGCTGATGTCGCTCCACCATCGAAGGGTTGCAAGGTGGTCTCACTTCGTAAACATCAAGTTATTGCCTATACCCACAAGGATATTGAGACTGTTACTGGAGCCTCTGATGAGCAAATCAATGAGGAATATCCATTCATTTCAATACTTGTGGCAACACACAATGAGTCTCTTGTTATCGATAGGCTGCTGAACTCCTTTGTTGCTCTCAGTTATCCTAATGATAGATTCGAAATCATAATAGTAGATGATTCTACTGATGACACATATCACAAAATACAGACTAGGTTGCCTGATCTGCAGAATCTTAAAGTAATTCACAGAGATAACAGGACGGGATGGAAGGGAGGGGCATTAAATATTGCCCTTGATGCAATGGACAAGAGAACATCAAATGTATTAGTGCTTGATGCAGACAATATTTTGCTAGAAGATACTGTGGAAAGATTTGTATCAGCATTCATAGAAGAACAATACTTCTATAAAGAGAAAGGAATTTCCGCGGTAGCAATACAGGGCTTCCCTATATCAAAGAGTAATTTAGAATCTGGAGTTAAGTGGATAGTTGAGGGAGAGTCTGGGAATTGGGTATCTCGGGCCATCGACTTTAGACTTTCGCAAAGAAACATGATCGAATTTGCTGCAAAAGATCTCCTAGATCTGCCAGTGCAGGTAACTGGAAGTCTTTTTATGATAAGAGCAGATATAATCAAATCTATCGCATTCTCTACCGATCTCTGTGAGGACTGGGAGTTAACACTGGATGTGTATTGCTGCTCCTCCCACTTGCCCTTATTATCATCAACAACAACAACAGATCTGATGATGATTTCGGACAGTACTACTCAATCAATTCGCAATCGTCCTTCATCGCATAAGATTTTTTCTAACCCTAATGTGGTATCTTTCAAGCCGCGAATACTATTTGATCAAGGATTAGTTTCTTACTGTGAGGCACCTACTGATCTTGTAGCTTACTTTAGGCAAAGAATGAGGGTTAGTGAAGGCCATACCAGAGGCTTAAGAAGAAAGATTAAACATATAACGCAAAGCAAGATGCTTTCATATATTGAAAAATTGGAATTATTCTTAAACGGCTTGCAGTATGCAAAGTTCATTCTTGTTTTATGCATTGGAATACTCGATATACTCTTAATTCTTATGTTCCCATTAGATAGTAATAACAACAACCGGCAATTGATGAGTCTATTTGGAATATCTTTATCCTTGCAGGCAGCAAATCTGGCTATATCTATTGTGCGTGTCATGTGGGCAACTAAGTTTTGTAGACCCGTGAGAAAGTATGGCATAAAAGATGTATTTAGCTTGCTGGCACTTTATGTTATTACAACCCCTGCGTTTGTAATAGGCTCACTCCGAGGCTTCTTCCGCAACGAGGGAACATTTTACAAAACCCGAAGAAACTCATCAAAGGAATTAAAGCTAGACACAACTTCAGTTCCCTTCGAGTCTACAAACAGCTCTTCCTCTTATGCAGGTTCATAGTAGTAGTAATAGCAATAGTATTCGAATCGTGTATGTTGACGATCGTGGTATATTATCTGAATCATGGAGAATTGAATTTGAGAAAGAACTATAGTAGCAGTTCTGGTCTCAAACCTTAGTGGCCGATATTATCATCACAGGATTTCTTGCAAGCATCATTGTGCCCGTTGTGACCTTACGGGCTTTGGATATTGTAACCTGGGTAATGTCTATTTCCTTCAATTCCAGATCGTTAATTGTTCTAAGCGCCTGATATAGGGTCTCAATAATTATAGTATCGATAACAATCCTGCCTCCCTTCTTCAGCCTATTTACTGCAAGTTCGATTACCTGCCTTGTATCGCCCCATGTACCTCCCACTATTATGGCATCGACCTCCAATAGTTTTGGCAGGATATCCTGAGCCCTGCCTAGTATGACTTCTTCGGCCTTAACTCCAAATTTCTGTAGGTTCTTTTTGGTCAGCTCAACTGCTTTTTTGTCAAAATCAATGGCATATACTCTGCCTTTTGTCTGCAGACATAATTCCACTGTAATGCTTCCGCTACCGCAGCCAACATCTATTGCTGAATACCCCTCTTTGAGACGTAGCTTGCTTATCGCTATTGCACGAATGTCCTCCTTTGTTATTGGCACTTCCTCTGTCCTTTCGAAAAGCTCGTCAGGTATGCCAGGTGTGCGGTAGTCCCATACTAGCAACTTTTCTGTAACTGATAAACGCTAGTTGTATTTAACTTACAATGGAGGACTGGTGGAGCGCCGTATAGACTATTATCATGAATGTCAACAGTAGAAAGATAAATGGCATAATTCCCTCCGTTGCTACTTTTTTACGCTTGTCTTTTGGCACATTCTTGGCTATTCGTCTGCCAATTCCAAGCGACGCAAAATAGAATACAATTCCGACTAATACGGCAATGCCTATTGATATGTATTGGTCGAACTCCCCTGGTATGACAATGCCGGCGACGATGCCTGCGGCCACGCCCACCAGAGCACGCATGTAGTAGAGCCTTTCAAATATGTCCAATATCGCATTTTGTGGTTAAATTAGAGCCAGTAAAATGCCTTGCGGCTGTGTGTTGTGATGCCATATCAAGAATTTATGCTCTTCATAGGGCATGGCGATAGATAAATAACATTACAGTGCTAAAAGAGTATCTTGAATTTCTCAAGTTTTTTTCCGTTCTTTAATATTGTGGCATGTAATTACTATTTTCGGCATGGAGCTTTCCAGCATCGAGCTACGATACTTGGTCAATGAAATTAGAAACAGAGTAATTAATGCCTCTTCGGAATATTATGTAAGCAGCATCAATGCTATAACAAAGAACTCCCTCTTTCTCAGACTTCACCACCCTATGCAAGAAGATGTCATGATTGTCCTATCAACAAGAGGCATTTGGATCACGAGGCTAAAGTTCAAACCTGTAGAAGAGGACAACAGCATTGAGCATATCGCTCAGAAAGAGCTTGAGCGCACAAAGCTAGAATTAATAGAGCAGGTGGGAAGTGAACGCATTGTATCATTAAAGTTTAGACATCCTGATGGAAAGATAAGAATAGTCATAGGTGAGTTCTTTGGTGCTGGCAACCTCGTTATTTGCAACGAAAGTATGCAGATAATTGGAATACTTAATCCAATACGAGTACGGCATAGAACTCTTAGTGTCGGCCTGCGCTACGCCTATCCTCCAACAAGAGGTGTTGATGTCTTCAATATTACATTTGAACAGATGCTCTCTCTGAGAGATGTCGCAGAGAACCTTGATGTGCTAAGGTGGATAGGCCGCAACATCTCTATGCCAAAGAAACTTGTCGAAGAAGTCATCAATCGCGCAGGTATCAAAGTCAGCAAAAATGCGGGGGAATTATCTGACGACGAAGTGACCAAGATCTACAGTACTGTCAAGGAGATTGTAAATGATGTGAGTATAGACGGTAAGAAACATGAGCCGATTGTAGTCTTGATAAATGACAAGGCTCAAGAAGCCTTGCCAATAATAACACAAGAAGCCGCTGCAGCTGCTGCAAAGATGTCAAATAATAGCAAGATCAAAAAAGTTCCATCGTTTATGGATGCAGTAGACGAAGTACTGAGCAGCGAAATCATGGACATAGGACGCAACAGCAGGACAGTTGAATTGGATAGGCAGATCTCAGTACTTGAGCACGATTTAGAAGAGCAGAACAAAGCTAAAGAAACTGTACTTCAAAAAGCGGCTGCTATACGTAAGTTGGCAGGCGAATTAATGAGACTTTCATATAGTGGGGGTGAAGGCATAGCTGATGTGCTTGCAGCCAACTCTGCATCATTTGTCACTGAAAAAGGCATCACCTACATTGAGGTAGCAGGCGAGCAAGTTAAGATGCAGCAAAGCCTTGCCAAAGCAAGCTCATTGCTTTTCGAAAGAGCAAAAGAGATGGAGCGGGGCAATGCATCAATAGAAGAGGCACGCGCCAAGATTATTACACAGATTGAAAAATTAAGAAGCGAGACTGCGGCCATTCATAAAAGAGTAATTGTAAAAGAGCAGGTATCCCGGGAGTGGTACGAGCGCTACCGGTGGTTCATCACTACTGATGGACTGCTGGTAATTGGCGGCCGTGATGCCTCATCCAACTCTGCATTAATACGCAAGCATTTAACAGAGCACGACATTGTGTTTCATGCTGAAGTTCATGGCTCACCATTTTTTATTATAAAGAATGCTGCTGCTTTTGCAACAACAACAAAGGAAGGCACAATTGATTCATCCTTACATCAGGTTGCACAGGCTACCATCTCATTTAGTAGGGCATGGAAGGATGGGCTCTCTAGCGCTGATGCATACTGGGTTCTGCAACAGCAGGTCAAAAGGGGAGCACCAACAGGTCAGTTCTTACCAAAGGGCTCGTTTGTCATAGAGGGTAAACGCAATTACCTCAAAGGGGTAGAGTTAAGGCTTGCAATAGGTATAATGTATCTGAACAATAGAGAAACGCTTCTCTGTGGACCAGAAGAAGCAATAAGAAAATATTCGATCTTTTACGGTGTGCTCCTGCAAGGCGGTATGGACCCGATGAATGCTGCAAAGAAGATCAAGTCAGAATTTATAAAAATTGCTAGCGAAAATACCAAAATTGCAGAATCAGTCAAACACATGAGCCTTGATGAATTTGTAAGAGCATTGCCAACGGGTCAGTCCCGATTATCTTTCACTGCGAAGGGTGAGCAGCATGTACTGAAAGAGGCTGTATCAACACCACCGGTTGCTATAGAAGCGGGTGATAAACAACAATAGGTTTTTGTGAGAAGATAAAAAGAAACGAATAATCTGTAGGCTAAAAACATCCCGCATATAATGAGGTGTGGAAGATATCAAAATAAGCAAAATTTCCAATGCTACTGCATAGGTGGCATGAAAAGAAGGCAGAAGAGTGTTTGATAGAGGAATATTATAAAAATTACACTCCTATTTATATAACTTCACTTCTTCTCAAATGAGAATCAGATAAGTAATTAAAGGCAGAAATTCGAATATTTTTTGTGGTAAGAAAACCGGTCAGAGAACATACTGATGCACATATGACTACAAGAGTCCTTGTCCGAGATATCATG
>DATAAU010000014.1:0-21680 GCA_036259955.1 Nitrososphaera sp.
TGAGTCTGTTCTCAAGGAGTGCCTTTTCCAGGTTAACCTTCATTCTCGGATTGAGCCTTCCTGCATATTTAGAAATTATGTCCTTGGTTACATCCTCAACAGCTTTACGTCCTTCGTCGACAATTGATTCAGCTTCAATGACCCTTGAGATGTTGACTGCCTCACCATGGTCGCTCTTTGCAGGGTCAATGCCGTCCTCTCCATACAAATATTGCACAATGTTGCCATGAGGGTCGCGTACGGTATGATCATATTCAATCTTTAGATGCTCAAGTGCGTTAATCAATCTTCTCTGCATATAGCCAGATTGCTGGGTTCTGACTGCAGTATCTACAAGGCCCTCCCTTCCACCCATCGCATGAAAGAAGAACTCAAGAGGTGATAGACCATCTCGATAGTTTGACTTGACAAAGCCCTTTGCATCAGGGTTGGTTTCATTTGGTTTAAAATGTGAAAGAGCTCTGTTGTGATAGCCCTTCTGGATTCTCTTACCCCTGATCGATTGCTGTCCTAATGCTGCAGTCATTTGGCCGATGTTGAGCGTCGACCCTCTTGCACCTGTAGATGCCATAATTACACCCGAGTTCTCGTTAGGAAATGCCCTATCCGCTGTCCTGCCTGCACGATCACGGGCGCGGGAGAGTTCATTTACAACATATAGCTCTAGCGCTTCTTCTCCAGACAGACCCCTTGTTAGTGGGAGCGTGCCTTCATTATACTGTTGTATCAATTCGTAGACCTTTTCATAGGTCCTTTGAATGATGTCGCTGATACCCTGTCGGCTTTCTGGCGGCAGCCATAAATCAGAGTACCCGTAACTAAATCCTCTATGGGTGATGTACGTCTTAAGCATAGTAAGGATTGAGTCAAGAAACTTTCTTGCTGCGTCTGTACCATAGTCCTTTGCGATCCTATGAAGCACGCTGTCGGGTTCTTCCGCACCAATCGATGCCTTGTCGATAACGCCACTGATAAGCTCACCGTTCTTTATGACCACGTCCTTGCCTTCTCCTTTTGCAGCCTTATTCCATTTTGAGGTAATGATAAAGTTAAAGTCTTTTGGCAGGAAGAGTGAGAATAGCTGCCTGCCAGAGTACTTCCTTTGGCCATCATCTGCAGTTATGAGCGGCTCCGGTAGAGGTCCACGGTAACCACCTAGCATAGCCAGATTTGCGAATTCATCTTTTGTTAGAGATGAGTTGTCGCTGGTAAGCATGAATGCACCGGTAATAAAATCTCTGATGCCGCCGATGATAGGGCCTCCGTATCTCGGAGAGATCAATTGATCTTGTACTTTCATAAGAAGTGTTGCTTCAGCCCTTGCTTCTTCGCTCTGTGGCACATGTAGATTCATTTCATCTCCGTCAAAGTCAGCATTATATGGAGGACAGACAGCAGGATGTAGTCTGAAAGTGCGGTATGGCAACACCCTGACGCTGTGGGCCATAATCGACATTCGGTGCAGTGAAGGCTGTCTATTGAATATGACAATGTCACCGTCTGCAAGATGGCGCTCTACGATGTAGCCAAGGGCAAGTGAATCAGATATTGCCTTTCTATCGGTAACATAATCAAGCCTAATCTTGACACCATCAGGTCTGATGATATAGTTTGCTCCAGGGTAGGTATTAGGACCATGCGTCACTAACTCTTTGAGCCGATCTAGGTTCCACTGCGAAACTGTCTCTGGTATAGTGAGCTTCTTTGCAACATCCACAGGGACTCCCACATCAGATATTGCAAGGTTAGGGTCTGGTGAGATCACAGTTCTGCTTGAAAAGTCGACACGCTTGCCAGAAAGCGAGCCTCTAAATCTTCCTTCCTTGCCCTTCAATCTCTGTGTAAGAGTCTTAAGTGGCCGGCCTGACCTGTGGTGTGCCTGTGGAATACCAGAAACTTCATTGTCAAAGTACGTCGTAACATGATATTGCAGTAAGTCGACTAAGTCCTGCACGATAAGGGGAGGCGTTCCCGCTTCTTTGCTTTCCTTGAGGCGTTGGTTTACCCTGATGATATCGACAAGCTTGTGAGTTAGGTCATCTTCTGATCTAATGCCGGTCTCTAGAATAATAGATGGTCTAACAGTCACCGGGGGTACTGGCAGCACTTGCAGCACAAACCACTCGGGCCTTGCCGTCTTGGGATCATACCCAAGTAAGGTCAGGTCGTCATTAGGAATATGGCTGAGCCTTTCGCGGATAGTAATTGGAAGCAGTCGGTTTTCGCCAGCATCAGTCCTTTCAACAAATATCGTCGGTTTCGTAAATATCAAGTCATACTGTTCTTTGCCGCAATGAGGACAGGCCTTGACCTTCTTGGCTCGCTCAATAATATCATCTTTAATGTTTTCAAGTGTAATTACTGCATATGCCGCCTTTGTGTCTCGGATTGACTTGTAGTGAGCAAGCTCTTCTCCATCAAGCTTGATCCTGTTACATGATCGGCAGGTTATCAACAGCAGTTTATGAATATCGTCTACGAAAGCGATGTGAAGCACCGGCTCGGCTAGCTCGATATGTCCAAAATGCCCCGGACATTTCGCAGAAGTGTTTCCACAAGTGGCACACTTTTGGCCGGGTTCTAATGTGCCCAACCTATTGTCCATCAAGCCACCTTGTACTGGCATTCCATCTTCGTCATATGTTTCAGGTGCAGTGATCTCAGCTACTGAGAACTTGCGCACTTCAGTTGGAGACCATACACTAAACTTAATCCCACCTAGAGTTTTTGCAGATTCTTCCATCATTTATCTTACACCTTCTCCTTTACAAGTAACCTCGGTGCAACATTGAGACTCATCATTTCCTGCAACAAAAGCTTGAATGCATAGGCAATTACAACAGATGATATCTTGGCTTTCTCCCCGCACACGCGACAGATGTATCGACGTTGTTTGACATCGTAGTACGCCAGTAAGCCACAGCGTTCACAGACGTTTACTTCAGCCTTGTCTGATTCTTCTAGTAGCCTGTCCTTTAGCATCATAGATGCGCCATATGCGATAAGACAGTCCCGCTCCATTTCTCCAAATCTCAATCCACCACCACGTGCCCTGCCCTCAGTTGGCTGCTTTGTCAGCATCTGAACCTGACCTCTTGCACGACTGTGGATCTTGTCCGCAACCATGTGATGCAATTTTTGGTAGTAAACAACTCCTATGTAAACATCTGCAGGAAATCTTCGTCCAGTTCTGCCGTCGTACATCACCTCCTTGCCGGTATACTTGAAGCCATAATGCTCCATTGCACCCTTGATATCATCTAGCTTCTCTCCAAGAAAGGCGGAACCATCAGCTATTTTGCCGCGAAGTGAAGCAGCTTTGCCTCCAAGGGATTCCATGAATTGGCCGACAGTCATCCTCGATGGAAATGCATGAGGGTTGATCATTATGTCTGGCACAATGCCATCTTCAGTATAGGGTAGATCTTCTTGGTTGACTAGCATGCCTACAACTCCTTTCTGGCCATGGCGTGAGGCAAATTTATCGCCAATCTCGGGGATACGCATGTCTCGAACTCTAATCTTGTACATCTTGCCGCCTTCAACTGACTGAGTCACAATGACTGTGTCGACTACACCATTTTCTGACGGCCTGACGCCAACTGAAGTGTCTCTCCTGTACGGGCCCTTCACCTCAAATTCCTTGTATTCTTCCATAAACCTTGGTGGCGAGGTTCTACCGATTAAAATATCACCGCCATTCACCACTGCTTCATGCATTATTGCGCCATCCTGCTCAAGCAGACGGTAGGCCTTCTCTCCCCTGTAACCCCTAATATTGGCATCAGGCGGAGGTACCTCAAAATTATCTTTCATCCCGCCAGGATACTGCTTTGCTTCTGCCTCGTAAATTCTATAAAAGAACGTTCTTCCAAGCCCTCTATCTACGGATGCTTTGTTAAACACTACGGCATCTTCTATGTTGTAGCCTTCAAACGGAAGCACAGCGACAACGCAATTCTGTCCTGTTGGGCGGTCTTCAAGACCAAGTAGATTAATCGCCTTTGTGCTCACTACGGGTGTCTGAGGGTAGAGCATAAAGTGCTGTCTGACATAGGTGCTAGCATTCATCAAGGGCGTAGAAAAGCCGAGGCTCTGCTTTGCCATCGCACTTTCGTAAGTGTTTCGAGGTGACTGATTGTGCTCAGGATAAGGAATGATAGAAGCTCCTACACCCAAGATGGCAGATGGAAATATCTCCAGATGAGTGTGCGGGGGCTCTATCTTCTTTGGATCAATCGCAACGTAGCAGTTCTCCTCCTCGTTTGCGTCTACCAGCTCAATCATACCCATGTAGATAAGGTCATTCCAAGAAAGGAATTTTTTCGAAATCTTTTCAATTACCTCGTATGATACAAGCGGCCTACCGTCTCTAATTACCACAAGTGGCCTCAGAACCCTGCCAGCGTTGCAGCTAACATATAGGCGCTTTGTGGCATTGGAGTTTTGGGAGCTGTAAAGATATATTCCGACATGAGGATGGATCTTGCCGGATCTTCTCATAGACCTAAGTGTGTCAGCAAGGTTTTCTCCCTTCTCGATATAGCCTATAAGCCTGCCATCAACGAATACCCTTGTGCCCGACATCCTCAGAGCTTGGTCGACATCATCTACGCTCTGTATTCCCAGCTCATACAGCTTTTCGGTAATTTCGGAGCTCTGAATGTTAACCGAAATTATAGCTGACAGCGCAAGATTCTTCACAAGTCCGCAATTGGAGCCCTCGGGAGTCTCAGCAGGGCATATTCGACCAAAGTGAGTAGCGTGCAGATCCCTTGCCTCAAAATTTGGCTGACTCCTACTAAGAGGGGATTGAATTCTTCGTAAATGCGAAATAGTTGACATATAGTTTGTCCTATCAAGCAACTGTGTGACACCTACTCTGCCCCTACCCCAATTACCTGTTGCAATGGCGTTGTTCAACTTGTCTGACACAATGCCAGGCCTGACAGCTGCAGCTACAGCGTTGATGCCGCGCTTTTGGCCTGAGCGCTCCAGCTGATATTTCATATCGCGTATCAAATTGCGAAAGGCGGTACGGAACAGGTCTGCAAGCATTTGTCCGGCAAACTTGATAACCTTATTGCCATAATGGTCTTTATCATCAGCACCTATCCAACCAAGCTTAAGCTCAATGAGCTTGCAGGCTGCCTCACCCAAGAACAGGGCTTTTTCATGCCTGTTGTCAGGGTTTTTACCTATGTGAGGTAAAAGGCCCCAATCAAGCAACGTTTCGGCTCGCTTGATTTGGAATTCTTCAAGCATGCCAGGTGCAATTCTCTTACTGATATATACAATGGCATCCCTGCTCCTATTGACATCACCTGCCTTCTCAAATGAAGGCTCGAGTTCATCTTGTATGATTTCGTTGAGAGAAACTGAGTCAGCGATGTCCTTGTCAGATTCAAGACCAAGAGCCCTTATGAGTGTGATAAGTGGAATGTCTACTGGTGAGCCGGGGATCTTGGTTACTATTGAACCATCTGGACGCATTATCAGTTCTAGTTTTGCCCTATAGCCCACAATGGATGAATAGACTTTAGCCTTATACAGCAATGTACCCGTGGTTTCTTCAGCATCGACAATTATTTTGTTATACGAAAGATCTTCAAGTCCTACTATGACCCGCTCTGAGCCGTTGATGATGAAATATCCGCCGGGATCGCGGGAGTCTTCGCCAAATTCGATAAGCTTGGACTCAGGCAAGTTATGCAGAATGCAGGTATTGGACTTGACCATTACAGGCATGTCGCCTATGTGTATAAAGCGCGATTCCAGAATCTTACCATCTTCAACTACGCTACACTCCAGCATTACAGGCGAAGCATAGGTCAAATTACGCAGTCTTGCTTCCATTGGGGCAACATGGGTTATCGAACCGTCAAGCTCCATTATTCTCGGTTGCTGAAGCTTGATCTTTCCCAGTTTGATCTTGTAAGGATATTCTGCAGTTTCTATTTCAATTTCTCCTACTTCGTCTATTATACTTTGGAGCCCCCGCTCCATGAATTCGTTATAAGAGTTCAGGTGTTGCCTTGCAACTCCTTCCCTTCGTAAAATGTCATTGATGATTGGCCACATTTCTATAGAATTCTCTATCATCGTATTACTCAACCTTCTACGACGTAACGGTAATATACACTTTCACCTGCAGTTGGGCTCTTTCTCGTTATTTTAATAATGTCTCCGGGCCTAACTTCTAAGTCTTCGAGCGCCTTGTCACTTATCATAATATATGGAAGTTGGCTGGGCTTGGCGTTGTACTTTTTTAAAATCTCTTCTGACTCATCTTTGGGCAGGATTTCGTGCTTTGGCTGGTAAATATGGTTCGTTATCTTGACTGTTTTTTTCTCAGACAATATTACATACCTCCAATGAGAAAAATAGATTTTCTGTAAAAAAAGACATCAAAGCCAAACCTAGTGAAAAATGAGCATATATAAGTATTCGCACAAGTGGTAAAAAGATTTTCTTTTGAAAAATTGATAGTATTATATCAGAGAGCTTGTGAAATGAACCGAACTTTAGAGTTTTGTACAAAAAGGATAAATAGTAAGCAATTATAGCGTGATGGTGAGCATGAAGGAGATGGACTATAAATCATATACATTAACGTCAATATTACTGGCATCACTTACATTGGTTGTTCCAATTGGAACTATCTATGCACAGACAGAAGATGCTGCCACAACCAACACAACAGGTGCTGCCACGACTGAGGGGACACAGGCTCCTGCTGTTAACGCAACAGGAGGAGGAGAATGGACAACATTTGAGCTTAACGCTGAGGGCCAAACACTTCCCATAGAATACATAATCACAGGTGGCTCTGTAGAGAACATGACAATCCATGGCGAGAACCAAACACTAGGAGTCACAATTAACTCAATGAGTAATGGAACGCTATCTCTAAGACTACCAAGAGAGGTAATTGACTCTAAAACAGCGGAAGGAGAAGATGCAGATTTTGCAGCATTTATTGATGACGCCGAGTATGAAGAGCCTGGCGAAATCGACGAACCAACAGAAGACACCAGAACCATATTAATTGGCTTCCCAGCAGGCGCAGGGTCGATTGATGTTATAGGTACATCCGTAATTCCAGAATTCAGCACAATAGCTGTAGCGGTGTTGGCTGTTGCAATTATTGGAATCATTATAGCAACTGCAAGAAACGGCAGGTTCAATTTCGGCCAAAGGATGTAAAATTTTTTCCTTCTTTCTTTTTATTAGTTCAAAAAACTTACCGAAAGGTATTGTTAGTACTATCTCGAAATAGGGCCTTCGGAGGGATTTGAACCCTCCTCAAGCGGTCTCTGCCAACAATTAAGAAATTGGCCACAGCCGCCTATACTAACCAGGCTATACTACGAAGGCCAGCCAGCCAGCAAATTTGCAACAACTACAGTATATAATCGTTCGACCATCATCCTCCATTTGGAAGGATACCTATCCGGACAGTTTTAACCCCAAGGTTCTCAAGTCGATCTGCAAGACCATTGAGGCCTATGGAGTCACCGCCTAGGTGTCCCATTACAACAAGGTTACCCTTCAACTTTTCTTCTCTCATTCTTATCAGTTCGCCGTAATCTATATGCAGATAGATGACTGTAGAAACACCATGCTGAAAGTATGCTTTAGCAATGCTAAAGCCGCCATTAGTGCCTGCAGCCACTACCAAACTCCAGTGGCCAGCTTTGTTGTTTTGATTCCCAAACCGTACTTTTATCCTGGTTGCAGCATTGCGGAATTCTGGGATCTTGCTAATGGACTTGACTATATCTGATACGTATTCAGTCCTGCCAGCTTTTATGGCACGCAAGATGACCTGTCGCATGTATTCATCACATGGTTGGTGGATATTGACAAGAGGCATACCAAGCGCCTTGGCAGCTCCTACCACGTCACTATAAATATCAGCATGATTACGTGTCTCGATTCGTTCCTTGAGCTTCTCAACTGCTGTTCTTGCTATTTTCTTTGGAACACCATGTTCCACCATGTAGTCTACGTGTCTATCAAATACCCTGTAAAAATTGACTGCAGCAGTACCGATAGGATGGTGAGCAATAACTGCATCACACTCAAGCTGTTTTGCAAGCATCAGCTCTGCGGTGCCTATGTCTATTCCAATTAGCACTTTGTGTATGTTCTTACCCTTTACGTGCACAGCGCTGTCTGCAGGCATTTTCTTCCATCCTGCAAGCTCAAGCCCCACTTTCATTATTCTATTGGTGTCTACAGCCACTACTAACAGTCCTTACGATGAAAAATTTAAATCTGATCTAAAAGCCACTACCAAAGTCAGCATGAGCTGCTCAGACGAACACATTTCACATTCAACAGATAACAACCTGATCCAAATTACACCACAACTAAAATCGAGGTTGCAGAAGGCCAAGTATGGAGTCTACAATCACTCAGCAGTAGAGTTGTGCCACTGGACAAAAAAGTCATTTGCAGAAGAGGGCAACTGCTATAAACACAAGTTCTACGGCATTTCTACTCACCAATGCATGGAGATGACTCCGACTGCGATGAATTGTGAAAACAGGTGTATTTACTGCTGGCGCCCGACAGAGTTTTATGATACATTGCAAATGCCAGAGGAGCTGGTCGATGAGCCGGACATCATAGTTGAACAATTGATGGCCGAGCGAAAGAAGCTCATAAATGGTTTTTACGGCAATCCTAAGAATAATAAGAAAAAGCTTGATGAATCGCTATTGCCAGCCCATTATGCAATTTCATTATCAGGCGAACCAACGATGTACCCTAAACTGCCGCAGCTAATAAAATACTTAAGTTCACTCAAGACAACTAAATCCATTTTTCTGGTAACAAACGGGCAAGAGCCAGATATGCTAAGAAGGCTGGCTTCCGAAGATGCGTTACCCACTCAGATTTACCTATCTACCAATGCATCAAATAAGAAAATGTTTTATCAAATAAACCGTCCACGTCACAGGGATGCATGGGAACGCTGGTTGGAGAGCCTGAGGTTACTTGCCACCCTCAATACCAGAACTGTACTTCGGATGACCCTGATAAGGGGATATAACGACAAACACAATTTTGTTAGAGAATTTGCAGATATGATGTTGCAAGGCAACCCTCACTTTATTGAGCTAAAATCTTATATGCATATTGGCATGTCTACTCAGCGGTTAGAACAAGATCACATGCTGGAGATGGATGAAATAAGGAACTTTGCGGAAAACCTGTGTGTCAAGATGCATTCCTTTAAGATAATGGATGAAAGCGAGATTTCAAGGATAGTAGTGCTGCAAAATAAAGTGCGATATGTCGATAGATGGATCAAGGAGTATTTTGAGGACAATCACTCCCAGCGCACATTTTGATTTAAGGAGGTTAATGACAAGAGTGCAAAGCTTCACCTCTCCCGCAGTCTCTTTTTTTAAGAGTCTGACATGGTAGGAAAGTAATCGCCTTTCTTAGAATCGGACCTTTCAACTCTTCTACGAGATCATCGTGTCACTATCATTAGCGTATCATTATTGACGCCGTTGCCTTCCTCTTTACGTGGATAGGGAATCCCTTGTTTTTGCATCTTTTCGAGAAAGGGAAGGTTTACAAGCATATACTATGTTCTTCCTTATGTATCCCTTAGTTCTCCTAAAAGATATTCATTGCAATTGCGCAGCTATAATCATTTCTAGCGAATCATCATCATCATCATGTTCATAGCTCAGCGAGAAGAAGATTTCCCACAATAGGATTCCTGCATTAGAGGTTTAGGTACCATTGAACAAACTTTTCTAATGCTATTTTGCGATGGGAATATTTATTCTTGCTTTTCTTCAGCTCCGCAAAAGTAAGCTCAATGTCATCAGGCACAAATATAGGATCATATCCCCAACCGCCCTCAGTTATTCTGTCAGTTATCCTGCCGTTAACCCGTCCCTCCGATATTGACAATATTCTCCCATCATAGAAGGCAATCAGGGAGAGGAAATATGCTGATCGATCGATTGATCCATTCAGTAATTTTAGTATGCCATCATTTCCAAGGGTTCTGAATACAAAAGAGGAATACTGGCCCGGAAAGCCGCCGAGGCTGTTGATGAACAAGCCGTCATCTTCTACTATGACCTGCCTCCCGACTTTTGCAAATGCAGATTTTGCCTTCTCCCTTGCTATTTCCTCAAGCGAGTCTGACTGGATTTCAACAAGGTGAATATTCGAAAAGCTGACAGAAATGTTTCTGGTTGAGAGTACTGATTGAATTTCGAGGAACTTATTTTCGTTTGTGCTTGCAAAGATTATAGTTTCTATAGTCTAGGTCATCCTCGCATATCTTCCACGCTGCTCTATATTTCTGACATTTTCTAAAATTTTATCTGTCCTATTCCTGCCGGCTACACTAACATAACCTTCCATAAAGCATGGAAAGGCTTTTCTGATTGCTACGTGTGCACTAGTAAATATTTCCTTTATTAGTCGAATATCAGTTGCCATGTCTTCGATTCGCTCAGAGTAATAGGAAAGTCCAAAGTCTAGGAGTACAAGTCTTTCTTTATTTATCACAAAATTTGAAGTCGTTAGATCTCCGTGGATAATATTGTTTGCGTGTAGCAGTGCGGCACAGCGACCAACCTTGTAGCAGATATCTAGGGTTAGCATATCTCTGGCGTTTTGTCCTTCAATAAACTCCATTATTATTTCAGCCTTATCAGGGTCAACGAAATATACATAAGGAGTCATGACCCCTGCAGACTTGGCATTAGACATGAAACTTGCTTCATGTATTGTTCTGTGCTTTCGGATAGTGGAATCTAGCTTGGGGTGGCGGTAGGATTTGGGTAAGCGCATTTTGGAGATCGCCTTCTTACAATCCCATTCTATGAGATAGATATCTGCTTCTGCTCCCCTTTTTATCAGCAAAGGCTGCAATAGTAATATAGGTTCTGCTCTGAAGATAAAAACGTGGTGAGTTTTGAGCCAGCACCGGGTGAAAAAATACTCCTTGACGAGGACTGCTCCGAAGACAAGCTAAAAAGCGGCATTCTTGTGTTGACTGACCATAGGTTGGTATTTCAGAGGACTCAAGGCAGAATAGCAACGCTTTCAAAAAAGGAGACGGAAGTTGCTCTTGACGTATCGCTTGATAAGATATCTTCAGTCAGGTCTGAAGGATTCCTTGTTAAAAAGCTGGTGGTGATTGTAGCAGGAGATCAAATCTACAAGTTCGGTGTGTTTAACAACGGCAAGTGGGAGCGTCAGATAAAGCAGATCATTAGCGGCGCCAGCTGACATCCACAGTATCAAGTCGCCACGACTGCTGCACAGTAGATTCTTGTACTCGAACATTCATTTTTGTAGTCAGATATTCCTGCAATGCAGTCCATGCAATCTGAGCACCATTGTCGCCGGCGAACTTGATTGGGCAGACAAACAATTTGGCATCTTGTCGACAGCATACACCGTCCAGCATCTGAGCAAGTCTCTTATTTGCTGCTACTCCACCTACAATCATCATTTCTTTCTTGCTGGTGAATGAAAGGGCACGCTCGACAGCCTCCGCCAACATTGCAAATGCTGTTTCCTGCATGGAGTAGCATGTATCTGACAACTCAGAATTGGATGAAGCAAGCTTGACTGCTGCAGTCAGCAGGCCGGAGAATGAAACATCATTTCCTTTAATAATGTAAGGCAGATGAATATATCTTCCAGCCGATTGACTTGCTAATTGTTCGATCCTATTACCACAAGGAGAGGCAAAACCAAGAGCCCGACCAAATTGGTCGAGTAATTGTCCAACTGTTATGTCAAGTGTCTCGCCAAAGACGCGCCAGCGGCGATGAGAAAACGCAAGTATCATGGTATGACCACCTGACACTAACAGTACGAGCGGGTCAGAAGCTCCAGTGAGCATTGCTCCAAGCTCTAGATGACCAAGGGCGTGGTTGACACGCACAAGAGGCTTTTTGTAAAATCCTGCAACTGTCCTTGCTACCACTGCACCAACGCGCAAACATGGCCCGAGACCCGGTCCAGCGGAGTATCCTACAATGTCAATATCTTTCATTGTGATACTGGCTGATTTTAGAGCATTTCTTAGAATATCTGGCGATAGTTCCATATGATGTCGCGATGCTTCGCGTGGATGTATGCCACTTCCCTCCGGTGCCTTGTAAACATCACGGGCATCAGAGAGTATCTTTCCCGTTGAATCAACTATTGAACAACCAAATGTATGCGCAGTACTTTCAATTCCAAGACACAGCATGGTATTATCGATCATCCTCTACTTGTCGCAGACGCTATCTTAATCACATCACCACTTTTCAGCTTATGGTTTGCAGAAATCCTCTGTTTTGTTCTTGCATCAATTGCATAGAGAAAACCCTTTGCTAAATCGGCATGCACTGCTCCAGCAAGATCCTTGGCAGTCGAGCCTTCAGGAAGAAGCCAGACGTCAGGCAGAACATTCCCCTTTTTGTCTGTAAGCTTAAACTCGTCTTCTACGGGATATACCTCCACCATGCGAAGCAACTTGAAACATGCAATATTGATAACTTCCTGAACACCGGTGGAACCATATTTTTGCATAAACTCGTTTACAATGTCAAGTGCCTTCTGCTGTTGAGCATTTAGCGTCGCCCCAGACTTGACATCAAATGAAGCATCCCCAGGTAGGTAATGCAAAATTCCCTTTTTGGATGCCTTTCTTAACAGGGCCTCAGCTTCTGAGGCACATGGAATTATTAATTCTAGACCACCAGCCGTCATCTTCTTGATATTGTCCTCTGCAGATGGCAGGTCGGCCTTATTGGCCGCTATCACAAACGGTTTGGCTTTTGTGCGTAGCACCTTGCAAAATAGGAGTACGTCGTCATGGTTCCAGCTCACGGGCTTTTTTAGAGATAAGCCTGACGTTTGTATTGCAGTGGTGATCATTGACTCGCTTATTGCAAGACCCGATAAGCGCTTTGCAAGCAGCTGTTCCAGTTTTTGACCTTGACTTTCAGCTTCCCTTGCAATCTTGCTCCAGTCTCTTCCAACGATCGATTCAATCCATAGATCGAATTCCTCCTCTACAAACCGGATATCAAATGTGGGGTCTCCCGTTCCAGCTCGAATAGGTCTACCGTTGTTATCTGTAGAACCAGAAACATCTATGACATGTATGAGAACATCTGCCTGCCTCGCATCATCAAGGAACTTATTGCCAAGTCCTTTACCAATATGAGCCCCAGGTACAAGACCTGCTATATCTATCAACTTGACGGGAATGAATCTATTGCCATCTATACATATAGAGTGGACAGGGTTATCCTGCACACCAAACTCTCGACAGACACATTTTGTCCGAGCATATGCTACACCTACATTGGGCTCAATTGTGGTAAATGGATAATTTGCCACAGGAACGGCAAGGTCAGTGGCAGCATTAAAGAAAGTAGATTTGCCTACATTGGCCTTGCCAATCAAGCCTATTATCATTCAGCAGCTACACTCAGACTCGTCCTCCATTAATGTCTTCTTTCTAAATCTAATAAGACACAAACATCATCATAATAACAATGGCTTTGAACAAGGATGTAGTCCAGATAATCAAGAGATTAAGGCTCAAAAGACATCCCGAAGGGGGCTACTTCAAGCAGACATACACAGCAGACACAAGGGTAAGCATTGAAGGGTATGACAAACCACGATACATTTCGACAGCGATCTACTACATGCTAGTTGGAGACCAATTTTCAGCTTTTCATAGAATAAAGTCCGATGAGTTATGGCATCACTACACAGGAGGATCGCTAATGCTATATGCTATAGATAATGGAAAATTAACGAAGATCAAAATGGGAAAGAGTAGGGGCGAAGCACCTCAAGTTGCTATAAAGGCAAATACATGGTTTGCTGCGTCACTCACGGATAAGAAATCATATTGTCTTCTAGGCTGCACTGTATCACCTGGCTTTGACTATAGCGATTGGGAGCTTGGTAAAAGGGATGAGCTTATCAAGATGTATCCTCAACACAAGACAATCATTGAAAGATATACTACCATTGTTTAATAGTCGCAAGATCAAATCTGATCGCATTGGCTACCATTACCAGTACAAGGCCTGCAGCAGTGTGCATTGTAAGCGGAGGGCTTGACTCAGTATGCTTTGCTGCTTCACTTGCAGCAAACGATGGCTATGATTTGTATTTATTGACTTTTGCATATGGCCAGCGAGCAGAACGAGAGATTGAACGTTCCCGCTATTTTGCCAGTGTGCTAAATGCAAAAGACCACAAGGTAGCAGATATGGGTTTTATGAAATTGCTTTATAACAAGAGCAATGCCTTGACAGATAGCAGGCAAGAGCTGTCACAGGAATTTTCACATAGTTTAGTCGTTCCTATCCGCAATGCAGTGTTTCTTACAATAGCTGCTGCATGGGCCATGAGTATCAATGCCAAAGTTGTTGCTTATGGGGCACACACCGGTGATATTCCACATTACCCCGACTGCAGGCCTGTCTTCGTCACCGCTTTGAAGGAAGCCCTCAATATAGCGGAGTCAGATAGCATCCTGTCTGGTTTGCGGCAGCAAATAATGATACTATCACCAGCAGTTATAGGACTTGACAAATCTACGTTAGCTAAGGCGGGCCACAAGATTTTAGGTGACAAGATATTCCAGACATGGAGCTGCTATTCTGATGGCATCAAAGTGAAGGAAGATTATTTGCACTGTGGTCGATGCGAATCGTGTATAAATAGGAAAAATGCATTTATCACTGCTCACATAAGAGACAAGACTCAATATGCGACAAACTAGCACACCAAGTACAATAACAACAAAGATAAGTGAAATATTCACAAGCATTGAAGGCGAGGGCATACTATTTGGCACCAAAACGATGTTTGTAAGACTGGCAGGCTGTCCATTTAAGTGCCATTGGTGTGATACTCCCTATGCCTTACCAATGGACAGCGGAATCGAATATTCCATTGAAGAGGTAAAAGAGATTATCTCAAAGAGTCTTCAGCCAAACACATACAAGATCAATTTCACGGGTGGCGAGCCACTCGTGCAGTACGAATCAGTCATAGAGTTAGCAAAATTCGTCAAGCAAAAAGGGTTGAGAGTATACCTAGAGTCGTCTTGTTATGATGTTGTGAGATTTGCCAAGGTGTTGCCATATATTGACATATGCAAGGTCGAAATTAAGTTGAGAGATTCGAAAATAGTAAATGAAAAACAATACAGCAACCTACTAAAAAATGAGCAGGAGTGTCTGCGGCAGGCTATTAACAGCCGCAAAACTACCTATATCAAGGTAGTAGTAACAAATTCGTCAAATCTCGAGGAGTTCAAAGACATGGTAGTAGAAGTATTTAAAATCGCCAAGCCATCCGAGCTAGCAGGATTTATAATACAGCCAAGTTATAGAATTGACGAGCCAACATTGGATGTGCTTTTTGGCTTTTACGATACCGTTTACCCTATGTACGATCAGGTGCGCGTTATACCACAACTACACAAGATTATAGGAGCTAGGTAAAAACAAAAAATGACAACTGAGAAGAAAAGTATCAACAGAAAAAAGGTTGCCAAGCTTATCAGGCAATTATTGATAGAGATTGGGGAGAATCCCGATAGAGAAGGACTAGCCGGCACTCCAAACAGGATAGCTGACATGTATGAAGAGATATTTGGAGGCTACAGGATGGACGCACAGCTGAATGTCAGTTTTTCAGAAGAAACAGAAGCAGTCATTGCGAGGGATATACAATTCTACAGCATGTGCGAACATCACATGTTGCCATTCTTTGGTAAGATACATGTTGCTTATATTCCATCCGGCAAGGTATTTGGAGTGTCCAAACTGGTAAGGCTAGTTGAAAAGTATTCTCGCCGACTTCAAATACAGGAGCGACTTACAAAACAAATAGCCGATGAACTTGTACAAATGGGAGTAAAAGGTGCGCTAGTAATAGCAGAGGGCGAACATCTTTGCATGAAAATGCGTGGTGTTCGCAATGACAGTTCGATCACAACTATAGCACATCGCGGAGTAATAGAAAAGAAAGAAGTCCGCGAACAGGTTTTGGCGCTTATCTATAACCCCAAGTCTGAAATATCTAGGCTGTAAGGATCACCTCCTTCTTTTACGAAAAAAAGCATCATACAAATATGCAATTCCAACAGTCATACACATATTATCTACGACCATTTCATCGCTATCAAAAGTAAATGATTTTTCGATCAATCAGAGTATCAAACCTCATCATATAGTTCTGCTGCGTCGCAATTTTATATAACTAGTAGAAATTGAGGTTCTCTCAGAACTCTTCTTTGAGCAATTGTCGATATAGGTCATTCAGAAGATGTCATTTGCAAAAAATATTTACATAGTATAGCACATAAAGAAATATGGTAATTAGCAGACGACAGACTCATATATAGACTGCATAGTTTGTGGCTGCAGGTATGACTCACTGTTGTCGGCCTGCCCACAGTGTGGCGTCCTAAATAGTTTAGTTTCGGTACCCGTACCGCCACCAAAGAAAAAAAGCAGCGGCGCCCGCAAAGTAGCAGCATCGATAGTGGTTGTTGCCATAATTGTTCTAGCAAGTATCATCTTGCTTGCCCCCACTGTTACGAACTTTGTACTCCAACAAAATGATAATCCAGCAATTACCATCCTGCAGCCCTCAAGCCAACAGCCTAGTACTATGCCCCGAGAAGAGCTTGTTCAACACGTACTCAATAGGATAAACAAAGATAGGGCAGATTTCGGCTTGCTTCCAGTTGAGCTGAGTCCTAACCAGGCAGCGCAGATACATGCAGAGGATGTTTTTAGAACGAGACAGATATCTCATTGGATGACAAATGGAGAAAAGCCTTACATGACGTATACCCAATACGATGGAGAAGGAAGTGTACAACAAAATGTCGCCATTGCAGGCTTTAGTCCAGAGCAGTATGAACAGTGTGTTACGAATGTGCTGGTAAAATGTGAAGAGATAGAACCACTGTCTACAATTGACCAGCTGCAATACGAGATGATGTACAATGACAAAGACTGTTGCAATGATGGCCACAAGGACAATATCCTAAATCCACGCCATACTCATGTAAGCATCGGTATAGTGTATGACCAATACTATCTTGCATTAGTTCAGAATTTCGAAAATAACTATGGCCTTGATGTAGAGGTTGAGGATAGCGAGATCGAGATATCAGGCACACTTTTGGATGGACAGCTTGACCATATTGCAATCTATTATGATGAAATGCCCACTCGGACCGTGTATGAGCAGAACAAGAACTTATTGTCCTATTCTGCGGGTGAGCTTGTAGCAGTGGTAGTTAAGCCTCCTCCTCCAGGATATTATTATGAACCCTTGGAGGGTTACGATATGATTGAAGCCGATCGATGGACTGTTCAGGGAGATTCAGTGAATGTCGGGTTTGATCTTGCAGATGCAGTAGGCGAAGATGGCGCCTATACTCTTTTTGCATTGGTCAAGGACGGTGAAGAGATGTTTGATGTCACATCATATTCAGTTTTTGTTAATTCAGATGAAAGCAATGAGTAATAGGACAATAGAAGGGATGGTACTGACACAATTCCTTTTAAGAAGAGGCATAGTTGACTTCTCTTTTGTATCTAAGTAGATACCATTTGAAATGATTCTGACTTTTATTATTAAAACATGTGGCCAGTCCAAAAGCTTTTCATTTGAATATACTAATGCAAGTTATTAGATAGACACCATCAAGGCTTCAAATATGCATATACGTAAAGAAATGGCAGATGGCGAAGGCTGAAAGAACAATGCAAGAGTATAGCAAACAAGCATAGTATGTGTGTTAGAATAGCAAGAAAGAATCTTGACGATCAGAACAACATCATGTAGGAAAATACTTTCATATTTCCATTCTTGTCATTACCATATATTCTGCAGTTCCAGCTAAAAGATTTGACCATCATCTTCCTGCTGCACTCAGAGGATCGAGAACCTGCCAGTCGTCAAGCATATAAAATAATATTGAATAATTGCCAGTGCTAAACCCATTACGGAAGGGCTGCAAAGTGGAGACGACAGGCAGGCCCCCTTTGCTTGCTGCTATCTCCTTGAGCCTTTTTATTTCATAACCTCTGATTCGTGGCACGCCACCGCTAGATTTTACTTGAATGAACCAGTAAGTACTACCGCGTTTAGCTATAATATCTGCTGGCCCTCTGCTTCCTCTTGACAATGCAATGTCCCAGCCTAAAGACTTTAAATAAAGAGATACTACATATTCAGCCTCTCGTCCGAATCTGGCCCAAGAATACAAATCAAGATTCACTCTCAGCAAGAGCACATATAGCTGTTTTTGGCTGCAATTTTTTACCTCAGGCTCAACAAGATACTTATGTGACGGCAAGATCGTAAGTGCCTGTAACTCATATGACCGTTAACTATGCCAATATGAAGGTAGGACAATGGGACGTAACCGATCTCGTCAAAGATCCGTCCAGTGAAGAATTTTCTCGATTTTTAGGATCAATTGAAGAGCAAGTTGTGCAATTTGAAGGGAGTCGGCAGCTCTTGCGCTCCGACATTTCGTCTCAAGAGTTTGAGCGCCTTATTCACATGCTTGAAAGCATATCAGAAAAACTGTCAATTGCAATCAGCTATGCATATCTAAGATACTATGCTGATACATCTTCAAACGAAGCATCTGCATTAGTCATCAAGCTGGAAAAACTTGCTTCAGAAATCAGTAACAGGATGCTATTTTTTGATTTATGGTTCAAAAAACAAATCGATCACGAAAATGCAAGCAGGTTAATAAATGCTATTTCAATGCCATATCAGGAACATCTACGCCACAAAAGGTTGGTTGCCAAGTATTCTTTAAGTGAGCCGGAGGAAAAAATAATCAGCACTCTTGAAGTTACTGGTAACCGGGCACTTATCAAACTATATGATAAGATTACAAGCGGCTTTGAATTTACTTTGAAGCTTCGATATGGCACAAAGACAATAGAGAAAAAATTTGACAATAAGGAAAAGATAGTGTCGCTGGTCAGAAGTCAGGATGGGAAGAGAAGAGAAGCAGCCTACAAATCATTATTGCAGGTTTATAAAAAGAACAGCGGGGTACTGGGCGAGATTTATCAGAATATCGTCATGCAATGGCGCGACGAGGCAATTTTGATGCGCGGCTACAAGTCTCCAATTTCCGTTCGTAATATAGCTAACAACTTAGACGATGTAACAGTAGAGGCATTACTTGCAGCATGTAGAAAAAATGCCGTTATATTTCATGAATACTTTGCAGAAAAATCCAAGATGCTAGGAATGAAAAAACTTCATAGATATCACCTCTATGCTCCTATATCAAATAAAGCATCTGACAACAAAAAGTTCACCTATGGCAAAGCGGTTGAGACTGTGCTAGAAAGCTTTGGAAATTTTGACCCTCAGTTCCGCAGATTGGCCGAGCGAGTGTTTGCGGAGCACCATGTAGATTCTGAGATAAGGAAGGCAAAGCGAGGCGGTGCATTTTGCTATAGTGTGACCCCAAAACGGACACCCTATGTGCTTCTAAACTTTGATGGACTTTCAAGGGACGTATCGACTCTTGCTCATGAGTTTGGACATGCAATACATAGCATGCTATCATCTGATATGCCACTAATGGTATTTCATGCACCACTCCCGCTCGCAGAGACTGCATCAGTGTTTGCAGAGATGCTGCTCAATGAAAAACTTGCAGAAAAGATGTCGAAAAAGGAGCAGAGAATTTTACTAGCGGAGCAAATAGATAACCTTTATGCTACGATAATCCGTCAAGCGTATTTTACACTTTTTGAAATTGAAGCACACAAAGCGATAGGAGAAAATAACGCCACCATTGATACAGTGGCAAAAATATACATGGACAACCTTAAGGAGCAATTTGGCACCTCAATAACAATATCTCAGGATTTTGAATGGGAATGGGTATACATTCCTCATTTTTACCACACACCATTTTACACCTATGCTTATGCGTTTGGGAATTTACTTGTTCTTTCGCTTTATAGGCAATACAAGCTTGAAGGCAGATCGTCTTTTGTGCCCAAGTACTTCAAGATACTGTCTGCAGGTGGATCGAGGAAACCAGAAGAGTTGCTGATGGAAGCAGGTATTGACATTTCAAAGGAAGAATTTTGGCAGCAGGGATTTGATTATGTGCAAGAAATGATACAACAACTGAAGGCACTTGCTCAATGAGGATGTCGCTTTAATTGCAGCTATAGTTGGATCTATGTCTGCAGGCATCCTGTTACCTGCAGCGGGCAGGCTGATCGAACCGTATACTCTCCTATGGCTTGGTGCATTATTGTTTCTAAACTTGTTAAGGCTCAACTCATCTGACCTCGTCGCAGTGTTTAAAACACCAAGACAGCTTGTCGTGTTGTCAATCATTAAGCTAGTGGTGTTGCCAGTTGGGATGTATGCTCTTGCATATGTTATTTACGAGCCTTTCGCTCTACCGATCCTGCTCCTTTCTGGCATATCTACAGGTCTTGGCGCGCCCTTCGTTGTAAACCTCATAGGCGGCAAGCTTTCACTTGTAATAGGCATGATAATTATCACATCAATTGCAGTCCCATTCGTGTTGCCATCTATTGTCTATGCATTTGCTCACACACAATTTGAAATACCTTTAATCTATATGATATTCTTGCTTTCAATTGCACTATTCACTCCATTGGCAGCTGGCTGGCTTACTAAGAAGTTTTTTCCTGCAGCTTCAAGATTTGCAGACAAGAATTCATTCCCCCTGTCACTACTTTTCATCATACTCATTAATTGGGGCATGTTTGCCAAGTTCTCAGGGCTTTTTTATTCAGAACAGACCTTTCTACTTCAAACTATTACAACAGCATTTCTCTGTTATGCTGCATACTGTGCGTTTGGATATTTTGGAACGATAGGTAATAGTCTTCAAGATAAAAGAGCGGGTCTCATCGCCACAAGCTATGTTAACAACGTGCTTGTTGCCGTGTTTGCATTTCAGTTTTTCGGCTCGCATGTTGCAGCACTTGCTGTACTGTACAATATTCCATATTATATCGGAATTATATTAATTAAGAAGACCAATCTTTCTAGACGATCACATTAATCCACTCTTTTACCTAACAAATAACTTTCGGCTGCAGTCCACATAGTTCTATACTTTTAGTCTTCTGGTCAAAGCAATCTTTCTCTTTTTTTGATTGCAGAATCCTGCACGCAAATCATCCCAATACGCTCGAGCTTCAGAAGAAGAGCAAAAAATGGAGCTGTCAGAATATTTTTAAAAGACGAGAAGAAGATACTCAACCTACAAAGATAAGAAGAGCATTTGTTTGAAAAATTATATCTTGTAATTAAAGGCAAGGTTGGGACGGAATTTAAGCTCCGGTTGTAGTAGTATCCATTGTCGTCTCCCCTTCGCCTTCTGTTGTAGAAGCAGCGGTTACAGCTCCTTCTGTTATTGTTTCTCGTCCTTCGTCCCCTTCGGGTAGAACAATAGAAGATTGTATTTCTGGATAAAGTTGCGTCATCATCGCAGGCGTATTAGCCCTTATCCAGTCAGCCATAGCCCTTTCCTCTGCCAAGTTTTGAGTTAATACAGGTACAGCATCTCCTGCATTCATCAATTGTGCTAGTTGAAGCAATGTATCATACAT
>DATAAU010000015.1:0-5049 GCA_036259955.1 Nitrososphaera sp.
CTGTCTATAATTATTCTACTCTATCGACAACTGATGTACATCACATTTGATGAAGAGCAGGCACTGGTCAGCGGTCTACAGATTTCAAAACTGAACTATCTTTTTATAATCCTTGCAAGTGTTGCAGTCATTGTATCGATGAGGCTTGTAGGGATTCTACTTGTCTCCTCACTTTTAGTGATCCCAAACGTTACGGCGCTTTTGTTTAACAAAGGATTCAAGAAAACGGCGCTCATATCTGTGTCAGTATCAATATTTTCAGTAGTGGCAGGTATTGCAATTTCGTATGCTGCAAATCTAGCTCCTGCAGGCACAATAGTGCTTGTCTCAACTGCAGCATTTCTGACTGTTCTTGCAGCTAGGCATTATTCAAAAAACAATCAGTTAGTCAAAAAATTGGAGGAGGTTAGAAGCTGAAATCTCCACCGCCAAAGTCTCCTCCAAAATCAGCGCCGCCACCGCTGTCTGCTGCGGCACCGCCATCTTCTGCTCCTGCAGATGATTCACCAGAATCAGCTGCCGTTTCAGACCCTTCGCTACCTGCAAGACCACTCTCTGCAGGTGTCATTGCCATCCCCAACATGGACATCATGGACATAAAGAACATAGCGTTCATGATGCCGGAGAACAGCATCATTGGGATCCACATGCGATTATTGTCCATGTAGCTTTGAAGCTGCTGCGTCTGGCCATTGCTTTGCCATTGCTGGACCTGCTGCATTTGCTTCTCTAGTTCCTGCTTTTTGGAATTGAGCAGTTGAAGCCCAGTATGGCTGATGGTCAGTTCTACCTTAGTTTTAAAGAAACCTTTCTTTTCAGTGCGAATAACAAGCCTTTGTCCAATCAGATCATGTATGATTAGCTCAACTTCGGCCTTATCCAGACGAGTAACCTTGGCAATTTTGTCAAAAGATTTTACCCCCCTTCCAATGGCGTCCAATACCATAAAGTGGTTAGGGCTTTCATTGATTTTGACGTTTGACATTTCACCAGTAATATGCACAAAGCAGAATTTAAACTCTATTTTCTGGATCTGTTGCGTAATGGACGAGTGTAACCCGGCTGTTAACTCTTATAGAAAAGATAGTATAACAATAACAACAATAGATTCGAGAGACTCTGTAAGAAGACAGCATCATTCTTCTACCACAATAGAAAGACTCACAATAGCCATGCACTTTTGCTAGCAATTTGAACCTTCAAAGTTAGATCTAGCAATGTCCAGAACTAGAATTATCTATATACATCGTTATGCGCTTCTTGGCATACAGAACTAAGAAAGAGAAAAATGTAGTGGTAGTAGGGCCTAGCCGGATCCACATCCACTAAAGCCGCATTCGATGCACACATTACATCCTTCGGTGATGATCAGTCTTGCGTTGCATGTCGGGCACAGATCCTCTTGCACGTCCGTATGTTGCATGATAGCAGATATTGAAGCAGAACTCTTTGCTCTGGATTGCACTTCTTGAGGGGAAAGATTCATAGTTTCAGGAGACTTTTCGTCTTCTACGCCTGATTCTTGGAAGATCTTTTGCATCTGCTCTAGAACATAAGGTTCTTTCATATTATTGAGGACATACTCCATTACATACTTACTAGGCTTTACAGCAAACGCTCTTTGGCCAGTGTTTTGACCAGTGATGTGAAGTACCTGCTCGTGACGAGAACCATCTCTAAAGACAGTAACGCCTTTCAGACCAAGTTCATGAGATAAAAGATACGCACATTTTACGTCTTCTGCTGTCACATCTCCAGGCATATTGATAGTTTTTGCAATGGCGTTACTGATCCATTTTTGCCATATGGCCTGAGCCATCACATGATCTGTCCAGTGGATATCAATTGCAGTCACAAATATTCGCTGCATCCACTCAGGAATTTCCGGTAAGCCGCGGACAGAACCATAGTTGTTTGCTATTTTAGTTAGTATTTCGTCTGAATATAGACCGTTTTCTTTTAGCATATTTTCAAACACCTCATCAGCGTAGAAGAAGCGCCCCACAGTCACGCGTTTTTCATACACTAGCGCAAAGACGGGTTCCACACCATTTGAAGTATCTGCGATCATTGAGAGTGTGCCGGTTGGGGCGATAGTGGAGGTCCAAGAGTTACGTATTCCGTGTTTCTTGATCTTTTCAATAAGTGTGTCCCAATCGTATGTATGCGTCTCTTTTGGCAGCTCATAGTATCCTGCCACAGGGATTCGACCTTTGACATAATCGCTGTCCTTAAACAGTGGGAAAGACCCACGAGATTTTGCAATTGCCACACTCTCGTCCATGCTCAAATATGACACGGCCTCTGCAAGCTTATTCATGAATTCATAGCCATCCTTGGAATCATATGGTATCTTGAGCAGGAACAACAGATCAGCAATACCCATGATACCAAGGCCGATTCTCCTTGTTTCCTTTGTGGCAACCTTGACTTCATCTACAGGATACTTGTTCATGTCAATGACGTTGTCTAGGAATCTTGTAGCAAGTCTGATTGCTTGTTCGTAGCGCTGCCAGTCAAACTCGTATGCGCCATCAGCTTTACGTTTGACAAAGTTTGCCAAGTTGATCGAGCCGAGATTGCAGGATTCATAAGGATAGAGCGATTGCTCGCCACAAGGATTTGTAGCACGCAGCGGACCACCTCTTGCTCCAATAAGAGGATTGTATTTATTGATATTATCGAAGAATATCACTCCAGGTTCAGCGCTCTTCCACGCGCTCAATGCGATCAGATCTACAAGCTGTTGTGCGTCGATGTGCCTCACAGGCTCTTTCATTCGCGGGCTGTGTAGAGGGTACTTGTGATTGCCATCCTTGTTGACAAGCGCCCTCCAAAAGTCATCCCAGATGCCGACGCTTACATTAAAGTTCTCAAACACGCCAGGCTTTGTCTTAGCCGTGACAAACTTTTCAATATCGGGATGCCACGCCTCAAGGATACCCATATTCGCTCCGCGGCGCTTGCCTCCTTGCTTGACTACATCGGTAATAGTGTCAATGATGCGCATGAATGATGTTGGCCCGGATGCAACTCCGGATGTAGATGCGACAATGTCACCCTCCGGTCTCAGGTCAGAGTAGTTGATGCCTACTCCGCCGCCTGACTTGAAAATCATGGCTGCGTCGGTAGATGCTTTCATAATTCCTCCCATGTCATCAGGCATGTCAAGCACAAAGCATGCAGACAGTTGCCCTAGCTTTGCACCAGAGTTCATCAAAGTAGGTGTATTTGGCAGATAATCTCTTGAAACCATCAGGTTGTAGTATTCCCTAACTCGCTCTTCATAGTGCGCCATCTTGCCCTCTGCTATCGTTCTAAGTAGGTCCTTGAAGCTGACTTTCATCTGGCCTTGTTGCGCACAGTAGATGTAGTGACGAATAATTGCTTCGAAATGGTACCTGTTCAAATAGTAACTGCCAATGTGTAGTTTGCTGTCGAAGTCTTCTAGCTTGCTATAGTAGCGATCTGCCTCTTCAATGTTTTGAGAATAACCGCCAGCAGGAGTAAATATAGAAGCGTCATGCATTACATCGGCAATTGCGACTAGGGTTGCAACCCTTTCAAACAGTTGTTTAGGACCTTCAATGATCTCATTGTTGCCGTCGCGCAGCAAATACCGCGCAGCAAGCACTCTCAAGGAATTAAGGTCAAAAGCCTTGTCAACTTCATCGAGATCCTTTTTGTTTAGAATCTTCATCTTTTCATCGCGCACTTTACGCCTTTCATGACGGTAGAGTATGTAGGCCTTGGCCGTCTCAGATAGACCCTCTTCAATAAGTATAGATTCTACCATATCCTGTGCGTCTTCGACGCTTGGAACTGTCTTTTCGCTCTGCTGGACCATCTTTTGTACTACCCTTGCACTGAGGCGCTCAGCAAGAGGGTAGTCAGGTTTGCCCGTTGCAACGAGCGCCTTGTATAGTGCGTTTGAAATCTTGGACTGCTCGAACTGTACTATACGCCCGTCACGTTTCCGTATCTTTGCAATCAGCGTTTCCTTAGAATTATTATTAAATTCAGTTACTCCTGCCATCCCAGATGTACTGAAGGTTACTTGTAACCTATATATCCACTGGGGAAACTTGCTCTGATATTAATACTAAAACATGGATCTAAGTTTTTATTAGATATATCTTGAACTATAGGATAAAATAAAACTAAGTTCTAGGTATAAAAGATAAAGAACATGTTTAGAATAAGTTTTCATAGCAAACTATACAAGCAATAGCATAAGCTGTCCCCTTAGATCATAGCAAAAAAGAATGACAAGGAATGGAGATGTTTTAGCAGCTGTTGCAGTTACAAATAGAGAGGCACTTTGTGAGGGGACCTGCAGTACTCGCATACACCTACATCTCCTTTTGAGCGCTGACCACATGTTGTGCAAACGGTAAACGCTATACTAAGCCTAAGAAAAGGCAGCTCTTGTACAGCAGATTCTATCACACTTTCCATTTCGCCTGATGACAGGTTTGTCAGATCAAGTGATGCTGCAAAACCTCCATTCAGCACTCTGTCAATTGCCAGACATTCTTGGATTGAAGCTCCGCCGTCATTAAGGATATCTCTGCCATGGAGTGTCATGCCTTGGGAATAGCTGGTGGTATTCTGCGATTGCGAAAGAGAGATTTTGCCATACTTCTCAGAGTCTAGAGTAGCAAACCTTGCGCCGCTATCATCTGAAACCATAGCAATGCCAGCTCCATCCTCTCCTAGTAGTTTGCCCTGCCCAGCCGTCACTTCGGCAGCAGTCTTTAATACTTTCTGAAGCACCTCACCAGAGGACTCGCCCAGTATATTGTAGACTGACTCTCTAGCGCCCGTAAGGTTGACTGCTATACGGGCTGTGCCCATCTGCATCAACTGACTTGCACTTGCAAATGCAGGCAACATCCCTCTTTTGACATAGTCAACAATTTTTTCCTTTCGGAGTGACATTGCAGTAAGCGAGGGTTTTATCATGAGTGCAAGTTTGGCACGGAGGTAAGTTTCGTCCCTGTTTGATTCATATGCAAGCCTTGGCAAGTTTATCGAAAGCAAATGAAA
>DATAAU010000016.1:0-4475 GCA_036259955.1 Nitrososphaera sp.
CGAGTGGAGGTTCCAGTACAGCGTTGGACTACAGTACTTGATGCATTACTGTATGCAAAGGCATACAAGGATCCAAGCATCGGCATCCGCTATTCCTGTAGGATGGCTTCGTGTGGATCATGTGGTATGAAGATAAACGGCATACCCCGCCTAGCTTGCTATACCAAAGTATCAGAACTTCAAGGAAGCGAAATAACTGTTGAGCCTCTAGCTAACTTCCCACACATTCGCGATCTTGTGACAGATTTTTCTCAATTCTTTGCTCATCATCGTAACATGGAGCCTTACATACAGAATGAGCATGCAGACATTAAAGAAAACGACAAGTTGACAGAATTTGTACAAACCCCTGAAGACGTCGATAAATACCTACAGTTTTCGTATTGTATCCGGTGCGGCCTATGCTATTCTGCCTGTCCCACTGTGGCTACTGACACGAAGTTTCCCGGACCTCAGGCTCTTTCTCAGGCTTACCGCTACTTTATTGATAGCCGAGACACAGCAACCAAAAAGAGGTTAAACGTGGTAGACGATAGACACGGTATCTGGCGATGCCACTTTGCAGGCTCATGCAGCTCAGTTTGTCCAAAGGGCGTCGACCCTGCACTCGGCATCCAGCTGATGAGAGGACACCTTCTGGGTTATGCAAAAAATGAAAAGAAGACGGCAGAGCTCAAAGAAAGGCTCAAAAAAGATGATTAAGCAGCATCCGGTTTGGGTGGATACTTGCTCTCATTCACCTGCTTGTTTATGGCATCAGCCATGAAATGGTTGCTTACGTTCACGTTCACCCCGTCTACTCCTGGCAACTTGTAGATATTATCCCGGACATCTTGCGCTATCTTAAAGCCAAAGACTGCAGGACAGAATGGACTTGTCAAGTGCAAGTCAACTTTGATCTTTCCTGAATCAATGTCCACCTTATCGACAAGCTCAAGCTCCATTATCGAAACTCCGATTTCGGGGTCGACTATCTTGGTCAACTCTTCAAAAATTTTTCTCCGAGTCTGCTGTATCTGCTCTTCTTGACTCATTATGTAAGATTTTCACTAATAATATATTTAACCATTGCACAAAATGCCCGTCGTCATGGAGTTGTTGGCATTCTAAAAAATTGACTATTTTGGAGCCGCCAAAAATATTATTGCTTTGTGATCGTCTTTTGTTGCATAAACTCGTTTATCTATTAAATGGCAGGACATCTCAGTAGAAAGGGTTTATCCTTTTCGGCAACAAGCATTACAGAACGTCGACTCTCAAGCATATCAATTTTTCTCCTGCCATAGGCCCGATCATGTCTTTGGTTTCAAAACCATAGCGCTATCATTCATGAAGAGGCTAGGATTATACTGTTTTAACATTAGATGTCACAGCAGCCGATGCAATGAAAATCTTAACCGTCAGCCTGCGTATAAGGTAATTGCAAACAGCATGTCATGACTGATGAGAACATCATTGAAAATTTCTGACACATGTGAATCCTGCACCCTTTTACATACAGGGTTAAACTAATCTCAACGACAGTTGCGGCAGTCGTCAAGTATCGTCTACACATTTTAACGCTATACTTCGTGAATAACAATTGAGACGAGCACGTGTCAATAAAGCCAACTCTGGCCGATTGAAGGACTTTCATCCGGATATGAAAGATAATGGTACATCTGAAAACTATTAGAAAGGATGCACATCTTGCAAGACAAGGAACTGATTTGGATGGTATATTCCACAATTTTCTTTGCTAAACCTTTAAACCTGCTTTAACACTCTTTCCTTCCCTTTGAAAATCATTCCAATGTTTTTTGTTTGGGAAACTGTAAATGAGTGAGTGATGAAATCAGCTCTTCTGACAGATTTGCCAGTCCGACGACATTGTACAATATTTCATGCTTTTTCAGGTTTTCCTCTCCTCTATAAATTAAATGCTCCTTCATACCATTACTATAAATTATAACATACGGCTCTACTAGACATTTTAAACCATTCCTATATATTCTATGGAATCTGAATACAGGGCATATAATTCTGGATTCTTGCTGTCAGCGCTTCATGATTGAATAAACAAGTAATGCGTTAGCAAAAAAGATCAAAATAATTACACATAGTACCATCAGCTCATTCTTTCTAATTGGTAGTTTCCGACTTTTTCCTATGAACTTTATTCCTAGCAGAATGAGATAAAAGATGATTCCCAATCCGGCTGAGGGGGCGCCTGCCGCCATCTACATATCACTAATGTCCTTTTTCAAATTGGGGCATTGTCTGCCTGAGAACGAACACCTTCATTAGACCATAGAGCACAAAGTAGATGCCTATAAAATGTACAAGGTAATAAGCTGGAAGACAACTCAGTAATTTTTGCAGATTATTAGTACGGATGCTCTTATATAAGGGAATAAGTATGACAAGAATAAAATCCAGTAGCAGATAGTATAGAAATGCAGTAAAATTCAAGCTGGAAGCTACATATACACATATTCCAATGAATACTGCCGTTCCCACTATTGAGTCAGCGATTGCCATGAAAACGAATTCTCTCAATACCGGCAACTTCTTTAAGTGTGCCATATGAAATGAAACAACCTCAAAATACCCTACATTCCAGCGTGTAACTTGCTTTCTCCAGAGTTTAAAGCTTCCGGGCTCAGAAGCATAACATAACGCATCTTGATTTAATGTTATTTTTTTGCCCTCTTCATGGAAGGTCCATGTCAAGTCCATATCCTCAGCTTTTGTTCGAGTCGACCAACCGCCTGCTAATTTTAGATCTTCTGTTCGGTATATTGCAAAACAGCCTGAAGATATTACGATCATATTGTAGAGGTCTTGAACCTTTTTCAAAAGCGAAAATGTCAGCATGTATTCGATAAATCGGCTACGTTCCCAAATATTGTGAAGTTGTCTTGGAAGGATAAAACTACTGACTAAAGAGATATCCTCATTAGAATTCATCAAGTTAAACATTTCTTTAAGTGCATTGGGTTCGAGATACATGTCAGCATCAATGGTCACTGTATACTTTGTGTCCACAATGTTCATCCCGTAATTTAGTGCATTAGCCTTCGAGCCTGTGTTAGCATGAGTTCTTGTTACTGTTGCCCCAAACGACTTTGCAATTTCAGTTGTACGATCAGTTGAGCAATCGTCTATGACAATAATATTCTTTGGACAGACTGTTTGATTCCTCAGAGATTCTAGAGTTCCTCCAATAAATTTTTCTTCATTGTAGGCCGGAATCAAAATAGACAATGAAAGGATAGGTCTTATGTGATCATGGTTTTCGTGAATCAGAGGAGCTGTTTTTCTTCCGCTGACCGTTGGTTTCTTTGTAGTTTTAGCTTTTCTTGCTTTAATAACTATTACACTGCCTGCGATGATTCCTATAATTGAGTAAGCAATTATTTTCGAATTTTCATACAGCTGCTTATATGATAGATTGCTTCCTAAACTGGATTCATTATTGGATATCATTGATTCGGTAGAAAATGCACTTAATGTATTGCCATTAGCAATTAGCAGTACTCCTATAAGAAGAGAAAGAAATTTTAGCTTATCTTTATTTAGCGATAACGCGCTGGCTAACGAAACCTGCAGTTTACGCATCATTAATTCTGCGCCGTACCTTTTGCAATAGGATCAGGACGACAATTCTTTAGAACAATGCTCATAAATGCCTGTGGTTTGGTATTTGTATGCGATCGGACTAATATTTTGTCATGGGAGATTATCCATGCTGGCCCCTGACGTAGCGCATGTGATTCTCTCAAGCGTTCTGCACTTCCGTCCTCCCCCCTATTAAGAGGGAAGTTGGGGAATCTGCTCTTCAGTTTAAACTCCCCTAGAGTGCAAAAAATAATCATTCGGATACGTGTCTTTAGCGTCGAAAATTTTGGATACTTTTGACAACTACTTGTTTGAGTCATTCTAGATCTCGGAGATAATAAATATAAAAAACTTTGTAAAATAGAAAAAATATGTGCGCTGGCTTGGCAGAAGCATGTAAAATTTACATATTCGAGAGTATGCGACCAGCAGTTACCCATAAACCATTAACTTGGAGAAAAAACTCCATAGGGTGACATAAAGAAAAAAGATTACAAGTTGTAGGAACGGTGGGAAACCTGCCTGGGCTTTAAGGCAGTAATTTCATTCATTATTACCGATGTCTTTGCTTATTCGGCTTGTACTCTCGTGCACCTATAAAGCATTTAATGTGGTAATTTATTGATAATCTGTGCATTGTAAATTCACACCATTTGGTAGTCAAGGGGAGAAATTGATTATTGTGGGGCACGTTGCAGTAGACTCAGGTTTCTTTCTTCATCGGTATATTGGATAGTATGATTTATCGCATTGTATGCTTGAAGAAGATTAAGACCTTTTTCCGTAGTCTTAAATGTATTAGTATTTAAATCATAACGAAGCAAGTCTCTCTCAGTTAAAAATATTATATATCCTTTCAATTGTGCATAACTTAG
>DATAAU010000017.1:0-11405 GCA_036259955.1 Nitrososphaera sp.
ATTGTACTCACTCCACTGTTTGCGCTTATTACTACGCGGGCTGAAGACCCACCATTGATGATTCCTGAATCAAAAGAGCCATCATCTGCTGTGGCTGTATGCGGTGTACTATCAACGTTATTCCAAGTCACTGTTGAGCCGCCGCTTACCGATGCGGGGTTTGGACTATAAGCTCCAGCACCAAGGTCGTCTGCGTCTTGAGGGATTGTAATTACTGAGGTAATAGTTCCAGTGGAGTTATCGACTGCTTGCATTGAAGCGTTCTGTGCAGGTGTAATAATTGGAGCTTGATTATTATCTCCGTCATCATCTTCTTCTTTGAAGCTGCCACTCAGTACTAATTCTGTTCCCTGAAAGATTTGAACAAGATCTCCTCTCAATACTTTTGGGACAACCTGACCATCATTGGTGGTTAGCTCTAATTCAGCTATTCCAAAGCTGTTTGTTGTAATTGTTCCCAAAGGGTTCCCAGATACTTCAATGGCCAAAGTGCTGTTAGGAGTTACATCTTCAACCTCCACATCAAGTCTCATAGAGAGACCTCTTTCTCTGTAATCAGCCCTACCATCACCCATCCCTCCATTTGCGGGGTTGAGATCGGCTAACATACGGATTTCAGAGCTTGTTGCACTCACGTTCTGTGTGATAATACCAAATATTAGCAATGACATGGCCGTCACAGCTAAGATAGTAAACGGCAAGTTCTCATATACTACAGTCATTACTCAGGATGCAAGAGAGGCTTTAATAAAGCAACTAGTTCGGTAGGTGCTGATCTAGCCACTTTGATAATAAAATGACAAACAACGAAATTTTCCGCAATATGAATAGGTCAGATTCTATGGTCCAAGCAATGAGAATCGCAGCTGGAACTAGGAACTATAAAGATTGGTATTAACGAGATATCCATAAGAGCACCTATTGAGATAAAGAATATGGCGCCAAACATATCCCTTAGAGGAATTGTTACAATTTTGGCAACTGACGCACTTTTGGATTCTGCAACCAATACTCCTGCAAGAAAAGCGCCAGTATCGACAGACAAACCCTAGTTGTATATGATGCATCTACCACAATAACATGAGGAATTAAGGTGGAACATGAATATTTTTACAGAACCAACAACTCATAACCCTTATCTTAATCCGAAACGAGCTACATAGTCTGCATTATGACAATGTCCTCGCAATTATTGGTTTCACCAACTCGTACAATTAGGCTAACTGCAACATTATTGACAGTCGCTATTATTCTTTTTGTCACCAATGTCACGATAGTAAATGCACAACAACAACAACTACAGCAGCCACTCACCAGCGCGATGACAATGACTCAGAACCGAACAGAATTGTTTCAGAGTGCAGAAGATGGCATAAGATTCAACGTGCCGCAGGGCTGGCAAATTCATGATCTGAACAATACAGGACCGGTTTTTGCAGAAGAATCAACAAGAGGCTTTGGAATACTAGCGCAGCTATGCCTAAGTAAGGAAGAACAGCAGCAACGAGGAGGAGCAACCACAGCAGCTGGTAATAGAAGCAGCAACACCAATGGCTGTCAAGCAGCTCAAGAAGAAGTAATACACATTGTACGATATCCCAATTTGGATAGTGGTGGAATCCAAGGGGCTAATAATAGCAACAGCACTACTGCTAGCACTTCTCCTAATACTGGCGCTAGTTTCAATACCAACACCAATGGGACAACAACAGTCGCAGCGGCACCATCAGCAACAATAGATGATATCTCAACATACCATCTACAGAAGCTTCAGGAGGTGGGATATAACGACATCCAAATTGTAAACAATGTAGATACAAGAGTCAATCTTACAATGGCACAGACAAATCAAACAATAACAACATTGCCAGCCAAGTTTGCAGAAATCACATATAGTACTGCTGCTTCTACTCCTGGCCAAATAAAAACTGGATATTTCATTTTAACTGCAACAAATGCTACATCTCCCAACTTAGGAGTGACAAAGGGATATAGTATATTTTATGAAGGTAGTTCTGTTTCATCAGCAGAAGCAGGGTCCCAGGGTAGTTTGGCATCAACACCGTTCCCAGATCCAGTCAGACAGGTATTCGATTCATTTGAGTTAATTACAACAGCTGCAAGTACAGAGCCACTTGCTGTTGATATTAATTCGAGAAGCATAGAGGGAGAAGGTGTTGCCCCAGCCACTTTTGAGTTCGAAGCGCGCATAACAGGAGGTGCTGAGCCTTATACTTATAGTTGGGACTTTGGCGAGGATGAAAGCGGAGAAAGTAATGAACAACTTGTTTTGCACACATTTGATGAGGCTGGAAGTTATAATGTCGAACTTCGTGTAATAGACTCAGGTGGTCAAAATGCATCTGATAGTATGGAAATCATCATAGAAGAAGCGCCGGTAGAAGAAGAAGAAGAAGAAGAAGTGGAAGTGGTGCAATCACCACAAGCAGAAGAAGATAATAACTCAGGTTCTGACTCCTCGGATATAGGGGAGAGGATAGATGATTTCATAGATGACTTATTTGGTAGACTTGGGTTATGATAGCATGCAGTTCACAGTATTGGTATTATCGCCACCTGAAGACGGCTTTGGCTAACAGAGTCAGACTCACCACACGTTGTCATAAATGTTAAAGATTGCCCAATAAAGGGTTTTACAAGATGGCCTAGAAATTTGCTGTTATGAATATCGAAAACAGAAATCATCAACTTTCAGTTTTTTAGCTGAACAGATTTGTTATAGGGAATCTCTGTCGACAGATCTAATAAGTCTATGAGTGGAAAGTACTCTTGCTGTTCAGGAGAACTTGCACTATAAACCCAATCCTTTACAAAGTGGAGTTCTAACTGCCTTATTTATTAACTTGCATACGAGGCGCACAGGTACACTGCTTCTCCATCCAAAGAAGTTAGATGTCCATCTGGTTGAGAATGGCAACGACAATAGCCATTGCACGGAGATGGTAATATGTCGGGGTTACTTTAAGTCAGCTTACGAATGACCCGTCCAATCTCTTCTTCGGTGAATGTCTTCAATGTAGTAGTAGTAGTAGTAGTAGTAATATTATCAAGACTTCAATTCTTAGTCCAAACTCCATTGAAGCCTCATCATTAGGGCCCAGCGAGGCCAATTCCATCATATTTGCCAAACGTCCACTATGATGTAAATTTGCCACCTCTATTTTCCGCCTCGCTACTCTCTACTTCCGCACGACTTCTAGTATCTTTAATGTTTCTTATTCCTTGATCTGTAAACTGAATCAAAATGATATAGTGTTATACCATATATACCGAAGAGCGATCAGCTGCTGAAACTTTTTACCGATTCGGTAGTATATTCAGTTGCTATTATCATGTTAATATTTTTGAAAAATTATTGCCAGATTTTATCCTCCATCAACATCTTAGAACGCTCATAAATCAGTAGTATTGCTAACCAGATTGATAAAATGACAGGTTAGAGATTTGAATCACAATCTCACATATTACCAAGTTTGTTAGGTTGGTCCTACTTTCTAACCGCGCAGTTATGGAAAAGAGAACCGCGCAAATGCTACTCGGATCCATACATACGGATTGTCAATCACTACCAATTTTCAGATGGGGAATCTCACCGTGAATCACGTTATCTAGGATAATGATCTGAGATACTACCCTTGATTGAGTTTGTGGATTGGTACGATTGGTAACGTAAATGAAAAAGTTGCCCCCCCTCTTCCATCATTGTTGTTTTCGGCCCATATCTTACCGCCATGAGCTTCAACTATACTTTTTGATATATACAGTCCAAGTCCAGTTCCATGTTCTGACTTTGTCGCGAACTTTGTGAATAATCGCATAAGCAAAGCATGATCAATACCTAGACCTGTATCAGTTATTTTTACTGTGATATAGTTTTTATCATTATTGCTCGGTTCTGTGCATATTGTAATTGTCCCCTGTTTTGTAAATTTGAGTGCATTAATTAGCAGGTTACCTAGGACTTGCATTATACGTTCTTTATCAGCAAAGATCTCAATATCGTCAATTTGCGGGTAGAGAATTTTCACATACCTGCCATCTATTTGGATCTGCGTTTTACAGTCTTCGATTAGCAATGTCAGTACATCCTTTAGGTTGAATAGAGATTTATGAAGGACTAGAGAGTTACTCTCTATCCTAGCAATATCTAAAATTTCTTCTGAAAGTTTCTGAAGCCTTCTTGCATTGCGTGCAATTATTTCAATTTCTTCTGGCTTGATAGAAGCATTCTTCTTTTTCTGCAGAGTAGACTCTATCAATTCTGCCATACCCAGGATGGGCTGTATTGGCGTTCTAAGCTCATGAGCTGCAATGTGAATAAATTCACGCTGGAGCCTGTCTGCCTCTTTTAGTTTCTCTGCAAGGACTCTCGAATTCCATAGCATTTCAAAAAATGATTTGAATGAGTTTACTGTAGGTTTACTATTAGAGTAAACAGCATAACCTATAGATTCGGGGAAGTTCTCTGCCTGATCGCTTCTTAGTTCTGCTCTAAACAACAATCTGCCATCTACTACAAATACAGTGGAATCAGACCCATCTCCGTTCAGTAGTTGAACGGTAGGACCGCCAGCACACGACAGCCAATCCGCGATCTTCCCATTTTTATCATCAAGGGGGCAAATAATCCTGACGACAGCCTTTCTCTTTGCAGCAGCATCAGCTAATCTATGCAAAATACCAATATCATATTCGCGCTGCAGCGCTTTGCTGTTTGGCAGGATCAAAAGCGCCTCACTTTGGACTAATTCAGCAAACTGTGAATATACTGAAGCTGCCTCCTTGCGGTCGGGGCAAACTTCTAGAAATTCATGTTCTTTTTCAAGTTCTATTTCTTCTATCCTTTCTTCCGCAGGAGTTGCCTTATTCCACAATGTTTGAAAAATGTACTGTTGTTGTCTTACAATTTGTTTTACGTTACTGTATATGAGTAGCGGCACTACTTTTTCCTTATCCAAAGTAGCAGAAGCTAAATATTCTGTTTCACTTATACCAAAATTACCTTGAACTCCGTCTAGATGTCTCATCTCTCCTAGTTCTATCATCTGCTTGCAGTAGGGGAGATTATCTGTTTTTATTTCGGTAACAAACCTAATCTTTACGCCTCTTGTGTGAGCAACGATAAGGCGCTTTTTCATTGACTCAATACTCATTACCACAGACGGACCTGAAGCATCAATGCACGTACCATAACTGTGGGAAATATTCGAGAAAGTCTGATGGATCACTCTATCTATGTCTCCGGGGTTTGTTAATACTTCTGTTTTCTCAGAGACAGTCTGCACTATAATAATCACCCTTCGCCAGAGGAATATAAGATCATCTAAAGCAACAATCCTCAACAGTATTGTTTGAGAAACTCTTCACAGATCTAGTCAGCATTTTTTCCTACACCTTGGCTGTCCTTTAACCATAAATTTAACCATTTGTAGGTGATAGGAAATCTAAGATCCATTTCAGCAGTTTTTGATATCTGAGTTAATCCATTATACCTAAGCAAGTCGCCTTGGGTCAGAACCCTTCGATACTCTGTCAATTGCGAATAGTTTGAAAACGTATTGTACATTTTCTCTGTTCTTGTGGCATTAACGCCATTTGCAGTCTCTAGAATGTTGCTTACTGTCTCCATTTTACTTCCATATTTCACATATTTCATATATAGTCATCTGATAAATATTATTGTCGCATAATTTTTTATGATAAATATTATACGCCGCTGATAAAACAGCACAGCTAATAATAGTAGTTGAAATAAATGCATAGTTGATGTCATAGTTCTAGAGTTTGTAAGAGGCGTAGTTTCTCAAGTGATGAGATGTAGTATTCAGGATTGTCAGTTCATGAATTCCAGAATGAATCAACAGAACAAAAATTCATCCTTTGATCGAATGATGATGAGTTATTCTTTCAGATGATGTAAGGGATAACTTCTGATAAAAATAACATATTAAACAGTCCAGCGATTATTGTTATTACATTATACTATACAGCATTGGCATTACCAAACATTCTGTCCGACTAGTGCCTAAACTAAACTCAAATTGGTGCCCCAGTTACCCATACTTATAAAATGGATCGGGCAGAGAATGAACCCACGACCTGAGCTAGCTTTGTACGCTCCTTTTTACCTCAGGTATCTAAAGGAGAATAATAATATCTGCCACCATCTACTGCTTCTTTACTCACATACAGGATTCAATGTAATATGATGTAGTGACGATATTGTTTGTTTATACTGCATAAATTGATTCTTGTCTAATATATTGCTAGGATGAGAACATATCATCGTAACCTTTAGACCGTTCTGCAGCCACTCAGAATGGGTCTTTTGCCACCACTTCTCAGAATTAATAGATTGGTCAAACTTTAGATTTGCAGATAGCGTCCCTCCAATGCCGCTTACTAAAGTTACTTCATCATTCTTTCCTAATGCAATTCGTTCCCTTATCGCCTCCTCCAATAATATCTTTAATTCCTCAAAAGGCTGCATGTTTCCCGCTAAGACAAGGTTGTAAAAGGATCTTATGTCTATGGTTAATAGATTGCCGCGGTTCACATTATCTTCGTAGTTTATAATCTCCGGTGTTATTTCGGAGATGTCCGATACGTTGTCACTTGTACTAACTGGAACATAGACGACCAACTGTCCTCTCTTTAATGCTTCGTTGACGTATTTTGTAGGCGATTTATCATCATATTGGGAATATAAAAGCAGGGTGTGTTGTTCAAAAGGTAGCTTTGCAGAACCAGATGTATTGATCGACGTCAACATCATAATCCGTTACACATATGACTTAAAGACAGGCGCTTGATCTTATGGTACTATGATGAGGTCAAGTTCTCAATATTGATCTTCTGAGATGTACATGAAAAACCATATAAACGCGATTCAAACATTTTATGGAATAGCACCCTATCTCAAAGCTTAAGGGTAGCTATTAGTAAGACGTTCACAGGTGTAAGTAATCATGCTATCTTTCATGTAACGTATAAATATTCTTCTTAAAATAAGGCGATCTTGCATAGATTATTTATGTATCACACTTAAAAGCTCAAGTCTTTAATCATGAGATGATATACATATTATGCATGGCAGATTGGATGGCAGAACGAACATGTAAACTAACAGAAGCAAAAAGGTGAAAGACATGTCTGCGGGAAGAAAACCAGATGGATAGCAAGTATGATGCTTTTTCCTGTGTAAGAGAACATTTGCGATTCAATTACTGCTATACTTCCTTTGCTATTAATTTCAGTATAGAACGAGTAGTCTTAGTGGGTGTGGGACACCAAAGCATTTTTATAATGTGATGCCGAGGTTTATGAAACTATGACATCAAAAGACGAAAACTATTTGCAGGCGGAATTAGGCTCTCTTGGCATACAATGCAAACGCATGAATGAACTAAATGATAAAGAAGAATTGCAAGCACTTGCCACTGCAATAAAGGATGTCTATTTTCAAGATTACAAGACTGCCTATAATGATAGCCCCATACAACAAATTGACGCGTCACATTTTGACTACATCATTTAAGGGAAGAAACACAGTATAACAGTATAGCTACTTGATGTTCGGCTTCACGTAAAAAAAGCTAGCCCACACTAATCTTGTGAGCTATGGGTCGAAAGCTTTTGTTCAAACCCCACTAGGCGATCAATTGAAAGGGGAAAAAGCGGCAAAGTAATCATTCGATTTGGTATCTCCATAATGGAATCTGTCTCATTCTAGCTACGGAGCGTGAGATTTGATAGAAAACGTTATCAAGAACATAACCTCAAATGTTAATCACTTTTGATCTCGATGCCAAATTATTGTTTGACTAACTTGAGAAAAAGGAGAACATTTAGACAATGACTGGAGAACTGACTAAACTTGTCAAGCAGCATTACACAAACGTATCTGAAGGTCAGATAGATCGTGACCGGGACATTCTGTCGGATGACATAGTTCATATCAATGCGGCCATAGGGACAGTGAGTGGTATCGAAGCATTCTTGGCCTTTGCGAGCGGTTTCAAAAAGGCATTTCCTGATCTACACTGGGACGTGCGCGAGTTCATCGAGGGCACTAATATAGTGGTTATCGAAGGTGTATTCCTTGGCACAAATACTGGGCCGATGATAGGACCGACTGGGACGCTTCCAGCCACTGGCAGGCGCGTTGAGCTTCCTTTCTGCGACATTTGGAAGGTACGCAATGGCCGAATAGTCGAGAATCGCATCTACTATGACCAAGTCACATTCTTGTCTCAGCTTGGATTGTTGAACTCCCCACAAGGAGACAATCCCCAAGGCTGAGAGATTATCTTTGTACTTTTGTTCTGATCTTTCTTGGATCATTCGCAAAAAATTAAGACAAGAGAAAAGAAAGGGAATGTAGCTGAGTTTATCGGATAATACCGAAAATGAGTTCATTCTAGTACCGTAGTTCACCAGATTAAAAGAAGCGGACAGGGCGCATTTTGAACCCACGACCTCAACTGATTAATAGCTCTTTCTAAGTGCTATTACCTCTATCGCAACAATATCTGACCTCAAACGGTGCCATCAAAAGCTCTCCTTTGTCATCAATATATTTTGCACAGATCACGTCGGAAAAAGTTAAGAACCAATTATCGATATTCTTCTCTTAGGGAAGGCTCCTCAATCTGTTGAATAGTGTTTGGATTGATAAAGCTATCACGCGTTAGCATATTTTTGTATGTGGTAGATATTGTAGTAGCTCCTCCATGCAGCATGCATCTCTGCAGATAGTGGATTTCTTCGCCTAGTATGTATAAAATGGAGAGATCTGAACTGACCACCTCAGCCGCTCTCACCCAATCCGACAAATGATCAGGGCTAAGGTTCCAAATACACCACGCTTTTTCTTTTTTTGTTATGTTTTGTAGCAAAGAAGACTATAGAATGCACGGCGACAAGTTTACAATCTTCACAGGCACACTTGTTTTTGCTTCTTATATCAGATCATTAGATCAATACTTCCCATCTTCAAGAGGTAAAATTTTCTAAAATGGCTATAAGTGTTAGTATGCATGGTATATTCGACCATGACTGAAACAGAATATAAGGAAAAAGTCAAAATTGATGATGACCAAGCAAAGGTCGAACGTGAATCGAAGGACGCATCTGGCAACAAGGTCAAGGAAAAACACGAGATCAAACAAGATTAATAGACTGCATAAGAAGATCTCAATCGCTATTAGCAATAAAAGTATGCTGTAGGGAGACCTTACCTACCTCATTTTGTTTTCATCTTCATCTTCATGAGTAAGTGTGATGAGTTTAGCGCGCTGATCTATAGGCTCACTGCAGTTCACATTAACGCGTATAGAAGACAGCAGAGGATTAATCGGGAATATATAGAACATAATATGAAGGAATTCGGATAAGATTTGAACCCACGAACTCAAGGCATTCGTCCCGCGTATAACCACAGGTTTACGAAACCTTCCTCTCTTCAGTTTCATCGATGAATGGTCACTGTCATCTTGCCATTATCTTCTTATCGTTCTTTCATGATTGGTTGTAGTCCCAAAGTAAAACAGAATGGACCATAAGAGAGAATGGTTTAGTCAGCTCTAATAGAGCTAGTGATAAAATAATAATAACATCAATGCTTATGACTATTTCAATTACTATACTAGACAGTGTAGTTATTGCAGTAGTGTGGTTGTCGCGGTTATGTTGTCGCGGTCTAGGCCGCGACGACAGTAGCTGCGGCAATAACATCAACGCAGCAATTACACAACTGCCTGGCACTTTACTACAGAGGTTCGAAGCCCTGTAATGAGTGCCTTGCAGTTCTTCTTCTATTCTGTAGTGTTCGACAATCGAAACTCCCTCTGAAGAAGGAGCAAAGGGTATTGATGAGGTAAGATTCATACAACTTTTGATAAAATTACAGAAGGGTCCAAGCAGTATCAAGTACACTCAATTGAACTATGGATTAATGGCTTATTAGAGACAGATACTATCACAAGATAAGTAGTCAATGCAAAGGGAGAGAGGAAATGAAAGTAGTAACGAGGACAAAAGCTGAAAGAAGATGAAAAGTCACGAGCTTGCTCGGACCATTCCAAACCATGTACAGTGCAAGATATACAAGTAGGCTACTTGCCTACTAGCGTGAAGGTATACTCAGCTGTTATTTTGATCAAATATGTCGAGAATATTGTGACGACTTGACGGCTTGATGGTTTCCATTAAGGTGGTGATGGAGGTTAGCTAGCTCGCTGGCTACTGCGACTTCGCACTATTTGTTAATACTCACTTTGAGCGAGTGGAGTTACTCCTGTCAGGTTTCCTTGTACGTTTTGCAATGTACGCTGAAGTGCTTCCAAATCTCTAATTATGTTTTCAGAATTAGGGGTGTTGGTTTGGATTGTTGTTGTTATTGTAGAATTCAATTGTTGAACATAATCGAGTCCTTGCGTTACCATCATGTTTATTGCTGTCACATTTATCGTTCTTCTAATCGTGTTTGCAGAAGTAGGAGCTGTGGAGGTCGTAGTTTCATTATTATTATTATTATTATTATTATTATTATTATCTTCGGTAGGCAGTTGCGATTGTCTTTCAAAATGGCTATAATCAAAAATAAATTCTACCTCTTCTGAGAAGTCTTCGCCACTTGCAGGCTCCTCCGGTACAAGATATGTAAGTATCATCCTGTAGTTTCCACTAGCTACCATTGGTCTACCATTATCAAACTCATTATTTACACCGGCTTGAAAGCTATAAGTGAAGGTATTGTCAGAGGATACGTCTGCGCAAGTACTGTCAAGTGTCACGCCTGCTGGGTCTATTACCTGTATACAGACGGCGGAGTTGATGTCTCGCACCTCAACTGTGCCATTGACAGCGATTGTATCTCCAGTTGTAAAGCTCTCACCATTTAGTGTGGCAGTTAGTCCTCCATCAGATTCTTCTTGTATCTCCTCCTCCTGCTGCCCTCTCACCGTTGCTGTTACTGTTAATGTAGTTAAACTCAGTATCAAAATCGCTGCCACTACGAGGAAGAGTAAAGCTGTAAACATGATTCGATTGCCTAAAAGATGCAGATAAGGTTTCTTACGCGGGTCTATCTATTATAGTCATGTTATCACATGCATGTTCTCGATACGGCATTGGCGCTGTTAGAGGTTTTGTCCGAGAACTTGCTAAAATCCACCTCAAAAACGATAGGTAAATAACCAGATTAGTAAAAGCGAACCGGGTGGGATTTGAACCCACGACCGCAGCTCAGAAGCTTTCTGAGTTGATCTTTATTATATATCTAAAGGAACAACTATGGAGAGAAAATTTACGGCTCAAATCCTACCTGGTTCATCCAACTCTATTGGCAGCACAGATTCCACTTTTCTTTCTTTTGCTCGCCA
>DATAAU010000018.1:0-10716 GCA_036259955.1 Nitrososphaera sp.
CCAAAGAGGATGTCACTACCAATACCTCCAATGATGCGATCATCGCCAGTTCCGCCAGAGAGGAAATCAGAACCATTGCCACCATCGATGAGGTCATTACCAGCGCCCCCAATGATTGTGTTATGACCACTGCCACTGCAGATAATGTCGTTTCCACCTCGTCCATGTACTCTATCGTTTCCTTCAAGAGTCACTATAATATCATCACTTAGAGTTCCAACAATGTTTTCAGATGCAGGCGTACCAACTATGGTGGCAATATGTCCGTAACAGTTAGCAGTAATAGTTTGTGCCGATGCTGCTTGTGTAATAGTAGTAGGCTGAAGCCATATCATTGTTGATAGCAATAACGCACTAGTAACTACTAAGGCAAGCATCATCTTTGATGCTAAAAAGGAGCCATTCAATTTTATGACATATATTATTTGAGAGTATAATATCAAGGATGAGTAGGAAAATTCGACAAAATCTCTAAAAAGAAACCATATAGAAGAGAAGATCATTAATATCAATCACAAAGAGGGTCTAAATCAAAGTAATCAGCAGGTGATCAATCTTGATTGCAAATTATCTGTACAGCTATGAAAAATTCACTAGATATAAACAAGCCGTTTTCTTTCTGTCAACTATTAGAAACAAACTTTTGTCGAATACAGCATTTATTACAGAATATATATTTCGCTGATTGCTTGCATGCAATGGAAATGGATGCACAGCATATATCACATGAAAGCAGCCAAACATATCTTGGATATTCATACTACATATGCATGGACTCCCATAGGATGGGCATTGCTAGGCTTTTTGTCCGACAATCACCAGAATCAATCTCGATTCAATACCGTATTTCCATCACAGTAAAAAGTGGACCAGGTGGGATTTGAACCCACGACCTCAACAATGCCAGCTTTCTGAGGCAGCGCTTTCTACACCTTCTATCTAAAATATAGTCTTGTTGTTTTTATACAACATATACAGCCTTTTCTGATTTTGCTACAACATTAGGAGATATTGCAGATGTGTTATTCCTTTCTGCTAGGGATCTTCTTTTTCAATATTTCGTCTAAGGATAATTTTCCTGTAAGCCCGTATGCAATCATGCCTATCCCATAAATAAGTAATACAATAAACAAAGTGCGAATGGGAAAAATAATTCCAAACATTCTAGAATTAGTAACGTAAATGGATGTTCCAATGCTAAGAGCACCAATGCCTATACTAAATGCTCTAAACCATGTTGACTGACTTCTGTCAAAACCTCCTTGCGTTATCCTAGCAAAACCATTGAACATTACACTGATAGCAATAGATAACATATTTGTTGATCTTTCGGATACAAGATTAGGAGATACGAAAGCGATTATTGCAAATACTATTGCTAAAGTACCAAAACCCATATTTGTGAAAGGGGTAACCTTTTTGCTCCGACGTGATGGTTTTTCTGTTGTTGCTGTCTTTGGTAAAGATGGGTATGATGTCAGCAACATTATTCCTGTAGCTACTCTTTCAACTCCAATAGTCAATAATGTAATTGAAAGCAGCAAAATTATAGTATTTATGGTTAGGACAGAAAATTCCACTGCTATTAAGAGAAGGATGGATAATACAAGTGATATTATACCACTTCCTATTTGCAAGGCGCGAAACCATGCAGGCGGCTGATTGCTGGTTATGGTTGATGTTATAGAGTGGATAATATCTTGGTAGCTCAAATGCTTTTTGTTTACTTTAAAGATCTTAATTCAAATCTTAAAGATAAGATCGACGGTATGAATCATACTAACAAATGTGAAACAAATATCGGTGTTTTTGTTTGCAGCATATACTCGGCTATTACGAAAAGCAAAAAACACTATGTAATCCATTACAAATAATAAAACCTTATAATTTAGCAGTAGAACGGAAAACTAGGACCTGCATGAGTAGCAGCAAAATCACCAAGTATCCCCCTGGTCCAAACTATAAAATGCCAGGCAAATTGCTTCGTCAATTCATTCGTGATCCTATCAGAACCTTGTCAACCATATCGCAAGAATACGGCGACATATCTTATTTCAAGTTGGGGCCTAAGCAACATGTGTATTTGATCAATAACCCTGATTACATAGAAAAGGTGCTGATATACGATCATCGAAATTTTAAAAAAGGGAAGCGACTTCAAATTGCAAAATCCCTATTAGGAGAAGGACTAGTCACAAGTGAAGGAGACTTTCATATTCGTCAACGACGTCTAATACAGCCAATATTTCATCCTAGACAAATTACGTCATATGGAAATATTATGACTGATTATGCTATCCGTTTTCGTGATAGGTGGAAAGATGAAGATATTTTGGATATCTCTCAAGAGATGATGGAACTGACACTTGGTATTATCTGTAAATCGGTGTTGAACTATGATGTAGAATCAGAGGCTAAACAAGTCGGCAGAGCATTGACTACAACCCGTAACTATACTAGACGACTTCAGAGTCCAATAGGTCATGTTCTTGATAAAATTCCTATTCTACCTGCTTCAAGCGGAGCTCGAAAAGCAAAGGAAGAATTGGATTCATTAGTGTATGGATTAATTTCAGACAGAAGAAGACATCAACAGCAGGAATCTGATAACAAGCGCTATGATGATTTGCTCTCCAGACTATTGCAGGCACAAGATTCTAACTTGGCTGCTCCTGCTTCTTTGGACAGTGCTCAATCTTCTTCTGATGGTAAAATGTCAGATAAACAGGTGAGAGATGAAGTTATGACGATATTTATTGCAGGTCATGAAACTACTGCTAATGCGCTTACATGGACATTCTATCTACTTTCTCAATATCCAGATGTAGAAAAGAAACTTCAGGATGAAATAGATTCTGTGCTCGGAACTACTGATGAGGATGGTCATGCAGTTACTAAAATTCCAACCGCTGATGATATCCCAAAATTACAATATACTGAAAAGGTGCTTAGAGAATCAATGAGACTTTATCCACCCGTCTGGACAATGGGTCGTTATGTTGAGAATGACTACAATGTAGGAGAATATACTATTCCTGCTGGATCCTCCATACTTATGAGTCAATATGTTATGCACCATGACCCACGATATTATGAAGAACCAGAACGGTTCAATCCAGACAGATGGACAGCAGAATTCAAAACTCAATTACCTAGATTCAGCTACTTTCCATTTGGAGGAGGCATTAGAGGTTGTATTGGAGAACCTTTTGCATGGATGGAAGGTATACTTATCATTGCTATTATTGCACGAAAGTGGACGATGCGTCTGATTCCAGGTCAACGCATCAAACTGGATCCTGCGATTACATTGCGACCTAAATATGGTATGAAAATGAAGCTTATCCGAAGAAAATGAATTAAGATAGGTAAATAAAGCAACAATTCTAGTTACCACATCCAATATAATCCGATAGATAACGGATAACGCAGATATCATCCTATATTTTCTCATCAAACTTCTTTAATCAAACTTGTTCAAGCATTGCTAGGAGTTTTGTCCTACAATTGTTAAAATTGAGTTCGATCCAATGCCGTAGTTTGCTAGTAGATAAAAATGGATTATATGGGATTATTTGAACGCACGACCTTAGAATAGAGATTAGGATTTGTATGAGGTTTATCCATCCAATTGGCAGATTCAAGCCAGATGAAAAACATAGCTATCTTTCTCTGATAAGGGTATACACCACATCATTAATTATGTTAGTTAAATATTGGTTAAGATTTCCGAATTTTCAGACTACATGATTAAATATATCATAGACTTTTTTATCTGAAATGAATATAACAAAAATACATGTTATAGCGATTATAGCAACAATACTAATAATTACAACAGCGACAACATTGACGGTCTTTCCAGGCGTAACACCTGTCCTTGCTACACCTACCGCCCTTGGTACTACTGGACAAGTTGGTAATGATACAGCTCCTACTAATACAACAACAATAACCTCACCTACCGCAGGACAAGAACAACAGAAGCAGACTATTCACATAACTAAGGACGGTACAACTTCATATGTCATATCTGATGGTTCATCCAGCATCGGCAGCTTCGACACAACTTATAGAATTGCAGGAGAAAGTAGCGCCATTAGGGCGTCAGAGGGTATAATCATATCCACCATCACGTCCGACTATAGTTCATCTCCAACCATTGGATATGTGATGATGGGGAATAATACTACTACAACTCCTTCAGCAGGAACTGCTGCTGACGGCGGTGCTGCTACTACTCTTCCAAACCCATTTGCAACGCCGGAGCAGATAACCGAAAAAATCACAAGCGAACTTAGGAGGGTTATTGGCGAAGCAGACGGAAATAATACAGATAATAGTTTAACAACATTACAAGAAGGAGGGCAACAACAACCAATGATGGAAATAAAGTGTGTCTTTGGTATGGAAATAGATGATATGCGATGTGACAACTACATCCCATCTGCAGAAGGAATGGGTGAAGCAGCAGAGTTGACACCTGGCGCGCCTCTGGAAAACGATGATTTCGAAACAGACAGCAATATCTCCTAGCCTGTTTCTCCTTAGGTCATAAGACAGGAGTTTAGTTCCTAAAGAAGAAGTATGAGAAGTAGCATATCAAGGAACTATAATAACAATATAGCACTCGTCGCATGAGGGCATGCTTCTGTACTTCCGTGGCGCAGTCGCTCTTTTCTTTTTCTTTCGTTTGTTCTAATGCGGACTTAATAAAAAAAGAAGTTATCCTATATTAATCCAAAATCACACTCAAAACAATACGGTATTTTACCAGAATATAAGAAATGGACCGGGTAATGGGATTTGAACCCACGACCTCAGCAAGGCCAACCTAGCTGTAGTGATACTAATGTGAGGGTTTCAACAATGGTTATTCTAGATTAACGAATTCTGCTTAACTAGAGTTGCTGGTTGTTCAATCATTATATCCAAATAATATAGTGGTAAGAGAGTAATAACAAGTATTCGCAAAGATGGGGCCAAATTAAACTAAAAAAATTGCATTTTATGTTTATTTCATATACTGTTTCGAATCAAATGAATAACCTTATGTAATCGATTCAAAAAATTGAAAAAATGGTCGGAGATAAATCGAATTTACCTTTTGAAGTAGAGTACTCCCAAAGACCAAGCAGTAAATCAATGACCCCTACTTCCATGAAGAGATTGGCAATAGTCCTAAAGCCCGAAAATGTAGATTCAATTACGTCTACCCTTAGAGAATTAGGGCTTGAATCAACAATATATGATGTGAAAGGGTCAGGTAAGGAAAAGGAGAGAGTCTCAACTGGCAGAGGAGTAAGTACAGCCGACCTTTCATATACTACAAGAAGAGTTGTCGCAACGGTAATCAAATCAGAGACTGTTGAAGACATCGTGGATAGAATGAAAAAAGCTCTCGGTGATGGAAGTGGAGCCGTAGTCATGATACAGCCTGTAGACGAGTTAGTGCGGCTGTAACTATGGTGTCAGGAGAAGGACGACGATAACAATTTTACGATTGCAAAGTCATAAGCAGGTGGATAATATAAGGAACAAAAATATCCGAATCTAGCATCCTACAGTTACATCCGACCTGACATCTGTAAGAGTTAGAGGATGTTGAAGAGGAAAAGGAATCGAGGAATACTAACGAATCCTCAAACTTGATAGATATGGATGATATAGTTTTGGGCTTGATTCAAAGCACATCCAAAGAAATCAAGAATTCATGTTTCTTTCGAGTGTTTCCAATGTGCCTTCAAGCTGCTTCTTGCTTTTCCTAAAGTAATATGCACTAACTGCACCGACTACTATAGACAGCCCAATCGCAAGCCATGTGAACGAATCAAATCTAGGTGGGATAGTAGACTCTAATTCATGTTCTGAAGTACTGGTATTTGCACTGGTTGCGGTGGTAGCAGTTGTACTAGCCTCGTGATCTTGCGTGTGCATATTCATCTCTTGACTCATGTCCATATTCTGATGGTCAGATCTTGCTCCAAGGGCTGCGTCAAAGCTATGGTTCAGATCGTATGCCCCAATCCTCTGAACAATAAGATCTATCTTCCAGTTCCCTATTTGACTCAAGTATCCTCCAATAGCAGAATATCTACCACTGACGTCGTCTGTGCTATTAAGAGTAGTTACTATTGGGCCAATCCTTGCTTCTGAGTTTGTTAAACGCAGAAATACTGCATTAATGTTTTGAGGAGCTGAACCAGTTGCTACATCTATGAGTGTGACTGTAAATGTATTGAAGCCTGCATGAAATGGTGTTATCTCAAGAGTTATTTCCACACCGCTAATCGTAGCCTGTTCTGAGTAACTAGGTGTCGTCATTGTATTGTTTTGCATTCCCATTTCGGACATTGCTGGTGCGGGTGCTCCTCCTTGCTGTTGTGTCATCTGAGTCGGAGGTGATGTTATTGTAAGAAGGGATGCTGCAAATAAGACCCCGATACCAATGAGTGATTCTATCTTTATTGTCTTGCCAAACTTTGAAACGGCATTATTGGCGGTATTATTTTTAGTCGTATCCATGTGTTTCTGTAAACCTTCTCTTGATCCACCAATAGTTGCCATCACAAGTATGGTCTTATGCAGCTTTACCTGGTGGTATGCGCCAAGAAGAACCATTGGCAAAGCAGCAGATAGTTTGATTATCAGATTGTTCCCATATGGAGTATAGAAAAGAGAGTCCAATGTCTGTAGATGTATCCATGCCATATAGAGTCCAGTTATTCCGATTACGCCTAAAGATGTAGTTGCTATCAATGAAAACCGTGGAAGTATAATTGACAGTTGATAGGCAGCAGCGGCACTCTCATCTGATTTTTTCTCCTTCTCCCTTATTGCAAAAAGAAGAACTGCAGAAAAGTAAAACAATCCACCAACCCATGCAGATACTGCCATAAAGTGAAGCCAGTCAGCAAATACTGCAACTGAAGGAAGGAAAGTTGCGGCAGAATTATGACTCAACATGCTGTTTGAAAAAATACTTACTGCACCAGCTACCAATATGATTACTAGAATAGATGAAGAGGTTGAAAAGAAAGTAGCAGAAGATGTTCTTTGAACATCCACAGCTCTCTTCGCCAATACAAAATACAGCAATGCAAGTACAGCAATTATCGCAGATGTTGCTATGCGTATAGCCCATACTACTCCTGCGGGAGAACCAAAAATCAGGGATTGTACGGTCGATAGATACTGATCACTTGTATTGCTGCTGTCATTGTCGTCTGTATCAAGATTGCTAGCCTGCAAGAATACTAATGCAGTACCACTGATGGCAATAGCTAGTGCTCCAGAAATTAGTATGAGGACAAATCTTTTTTTAACAAACACATTCAAGTCAAAGAAAAGCGAGTTGGTACGCCTCGATAAATTAAAGCGGCCTTCTCTTCCACCCCTCTGAAGCACAAAGTAAGCCACAATACTCCCTACTATTGCGGACTGGGATACGATAAGAGGCCATCTTAGCAATGCGTCAGCAGTAGATGTAACGTAAGTGACTGTCTGGCTCTGTGATTCTTGGTTACTACTCCTAATACCTTCAGGTGTAACGTTCCCTAGCCCAAACACATAACTTCCCTGTGCAATGTGTCCATCATCAAGCGACAGAGCACGCCAAGAAACCGTATAAACGCCATCTGCTCCAAGTTTGCTTGTGTCCAATGTCACCGCTGCTTGTCGAGGGTTTGAGCCACTTACAGTAAAATCATCATTATCAATTCTCTCGTTTTCAGAGTTTGTCACGCGTATGTAACTGATTTGTGGATCAGGCCTTTCGGAAAAGGATATTACAAGTTCAGAGGGGGTAGAATCTCTCTGCAATATTGAATTTGGTTCTATCGAATAAGTAGAAGGTATTGCATGGCCGTATGCCGCAGGAAGAATATTTTCAATAGTACTAGCAGGACTAATAATGGAAAACCATGCTACTACAACTACTACACCAAGTGAGAATAGCAGGGACAATTTGAATCTATAAAGAGACAAGATGATCATCATCTCTTTAGCCAAATAAAAAATTAATTAGAGAGTCGCTAACTCTCGTATTTCGTTTTGTTTGACATTGCTTTCACTTCTACTACAGTCCTGTGATTTCTGTGTCGGTTTTGGATCCATTTTATTACATCATTACTCTGTTATTCTTATCTATCCTGTCGAACCCATAGGTGCGCTCATGACTGAATTTCGCTTCGCAACTGCTCTAAAGTAGTCACGATTTCATTGTTTGATACAAATGGCTCAGGAAATCCTGCATCTGTCAATGGCGCTGGACAGCCGTATCCGCCCTCAATACCCTTTCTAATAACTCCTTCTGATATCTGAACAGTAGAATTATCTGCAGCAGCACCTGCTTCGCCTGTTGGAGTACATGTAAATGTCAGGTCTACTGGTGTGTTATTGATTGTTCCAAATAGTCTGTAAGTTATTGTAGTTGCAACAGTAGGATAAAACGGTGCCTCATAAGCTCCTGGCTCTCCAAATGCAGGCTCAAGCTGCAATACTCTAGTAACATTGCCAGCAGCAAGTTCAACTTGAACTGTTTCCTCCAACCCTTCTACTGGAGTTGCTCCTTCTGCGCTAGAATTCATCGGGTTATTGGGATCTGCTCTCAATACTTGAAGGTCAACTCCACTTTTATCGTCTACAAATATTGGTTCATTCAGTGAGCCGATAACAATGAGGTAGTCTTGACCTCCTATTGTGTATAACTGTCGTTGGTGCGCAAAAGCCTGTGGTGTTACTGAAAGAAAAGATATCATAACAGCCAAAGCTAAAGCCGCCGTCAAAACGGACACTTTAGGTTTCTGCATATCCAGGTCATCAATTTATTGATAATTCTATCTCTTTAAGTATGTGGTACATTAGCCGAATGTACTAGGATGCAATAGAGAGTTGATTAGAGAGAATTCTACCACCAGCAATAGCCATGCAAGATGAAGTGCCTTAAACGGCCATTCTTTTCTTATGATTCAAATTCGATATATGTACCAATGTCTTTATTACTTGTTCAAGTCGTAATTTGATCGATATGCAAAAAGGTAGGGGTCGTACCTACGTACTGGAAACCGTAAGAAAGCCTGTTTTATTGGGGCGTATAACGATAGTTATGACAGGTGTTGCTTCACCATTTCTATTATCTCATGTCGCTCACCCTTCGATGATATTTCACATTCTTTTGCATATGGCAGGTCTGACCATAGCTATATTCCTAAGCATTGTGTAGTTCCTAGCATATTCGAGGAAAACTACTACAAGGATGCTTCTTATGGCGGCTGGATTTATGACTTTGACAGTAGTTGAGTTTTTGTATTTATTCCAAGCGGGAGGAATATATGTGGGACAGTTTACTATTCCTCTAGCTAATATCGAGCTCTCCCATATGGTTCTCTTGATAATGGTCAGCCTTTTTGGTTTTGGAGTGTTAAAGGTGAACAAATAGAGTATGCAGATTACAGAATCATCATTTTCAACGGATCCAAAAGTCTTACTTTTGAAGCACATAGAGCAGACACCAGGAATACGTTACAGAGAGCTTTTGAGGGTTACGGGCTTTGTTAATGGAGTTCTTACATATCATCTTGCAGCACTCGAAAAGGCAGATATAATAAAGGTTGACAGACAGTCAAGGGTAACAAGATACTATCCTGCAAACATTTCTGATAGCTATTCTTCAGTATTGAAATTTATCAGGCATGAGCCTATCAGGGAAATTTTGATCTTTATTATGGAACATGACATGTGCACATTCCAAGAAATTGTTGAACATACAGGAAAAGCTGCTTCGACAGTGTCAACGCACCTAAAGAGACTAAAGGATGCCGACATAGTTTCAGTCAGGCGTGGAGAATACCTTCAGCTTTACCAGGTAGCCAAAGGAGAATTGGTTGCTGAAGTCCTCTCAAAGTATATGCCAAGCTTTGTTGACAAAGTTGTAGATAACTATACTGAAATGCTAGGAGAAATGTAATATTAACAAATTATTAGTCTTACAAAGGTTTTAAGCTGATCTATTTTCCAAAGATTTTCCAAAGTACAGGAACGTCTCTTGTACCTAAAAAAATTACTATATTGCATTTTGAATAACTTGCTCCGAAAGTACATTTTACATAACACCAGCTGAAATTAAGTCATCTACAAGTGCACATAGGCTCTTCGGTTAATGTACCACATTGCTTTTAACTATGAATCACTTATAATGGCCATCATGGAAACTAGAAAAATCTCGCTAATGCAATATAATTCCACATTAATTGTTCTTGCAGTGTCCGTCATCGCTAGTTCATTGTTACTTCCAGCCAACTATTTAGCTTATGCACACACTTTCTCAAGTAGCGAGAGTGCTGATTTCCTTTCTCTGGTAGAACAGATCAGGGCGGAGATAGCTTTAGTATCTATGAATCTACAAAATAACAATGTAACATTAACTCAATCCCATGCTGAAAAAGTTCCAAGTCTTCTCACCAATTCTACCCTTGACGAGATTCGGGAGGTAAATACCAGAATTGCATCTGGTCTAGAGTCTGGTTTAGAGGAGCTAGAAGGAAATGTAACATCATTGGCTTCTTCTTCTTCTTCAGCACCGCAAGGAGGACAGATACCTCAAGACAGAATACAAAGTGTAGACGAGACAGTTACGTCAATCAATGATATTTTGGCAGAAGCCGTGACCGCTCGAATCGAAAGTGAGCAGCGGGAGAATGCAACAACGTGGGCATT
>DATAAU010000019.1:0-5643 GCA_036259955.1 Nitrososphaera sp.
GTCGTCGTACCACCTGTCAGTGAATTTGCACTTGGACTACTATTCACAGGTGCACTCCCATTAGTGCCAGTCATAGTAGCATTAGTTGCATTCCCTGCTCCAGTCATAGTAGCATTAGTTGCATTCCCTGCTCCAGTCATAGTAGCATTAGTTGCATTCCCTGCTCCAGTCATATTCTGCTGTTGTGCTAATACTGGCTGCTGATAGCTGCCAATTAGTGATAGTCCTGACAGTAATATTGCGGCAGTAACTATGGCGCCAGCCATAGGAATAGCAGCTAATGGTTTTGTTTTGTTGTTGTTATTGTTGTTGCTCTGATTTACCTTATTATTTGAATTCATTGACATGAGTAAGGGGCTGTGTGACTTAACCTTTTCTTGAACTAACGATGGGCAGACACCTGTTAAAGCATTCTGTGTGTGTGAAAAGAGTGTTACAATACACCTTCAAATAAAAACAGATAAAAAATGAACAGATATTATCCTGATGTTCGTATCGATTCAATTATATCGTAATTCTTAACGGTCTATTAGCAGAAACATTCTCTGCACAAGCCATCCTAGATTTCCTGCAAATGAAAAGAAAGAGACTGAGCGATTAGAGGTCGTGCTGTTGGAGAATCATAAGTACTTCATTCTATGCAAACAAGGACTTTAATCTGCCATGTCCTACCACCGACGAGATTTCGCCACGCTTCCCAATCGCTCTGCCCATCCTGTATACCAGTTCCAGTGCAACCAGCGTTGGGATAAAGCCAATTGCCACGAAGATTGCTGCTTCACCTATATTCATAACCTAGTAGTGATTTATGATGGACATTAATAATACTAGGAAAACGTCGTCACAAATCATAACCACATTATAACACTAGCAGCCGCAGCTTACTACACATGCCTAGGTGAAACTATTTCCTCAATCATCCTGCGTTATGTGAGATGTTCTTCTGGGTAGATCAAGGTCAGCAAAATTGTCAAACCGCAAGAGAGCATGGCTATAAAATTGACTTTTGATATATTAATAATTTGTCTTTTCTGAATTTGCCCAAGAAAACCTCACTCATACGCTCGCTCGAGCAATTCATAAAACGCTTGATAATAGCGAGCAAGATTAATCGCTATTTGTTGATACAATTAGAAAAAGTCATACAATAAAAGCTGGTAGGTTAGTTTTGACTCTCCAAGATTAATAGGTAGATAGATGAGAATACCAAACACGCACGATCGTTAAGGTGGATTGGTAGATATTTTGCAGTGTATTTTTTGAAATTAATTTCGAACCCGGAGAATATGATTAACGCTGATTGGTAATATAGAAATTAAAGAAGCCAATTGGAGTTTTGGCATTTATCCTCGAGATAATGCAAAAAACTCTGGTCATTATCATTCGTACACGGACTAATCTCAGCTCAATTTCCCTACATTAATCTGATTGCCCGATTAAAGCTCCAGATCCTAGCGAGGACTGGATAGATAAAAACAAGCATACCTGAATATAGAGAGTCAATAATTGACATATTTTTCAAACCCTGTCCTATAATTTATCTGCCCGAATGTTGGTTTATGATAATATTGGTAATCTGTTGTAGATGTGGAATTGAGAGCAATATCTCTTATGCTTGTGATCATACAAATGAAAAAACGATGTGTACCGAATGCTACCAGTATATTCACTGGGCTATAAATAACAATAATTGAGAGATCTGTAAACTGAATAACAGTAACCATAAAGATGAGATGTAATCTTTATGTTAGCTAAGCTAGCACACGTGAACCACAGAAGAAGTCTTTGTCTCTCTCCTATGATGTCCATATAGTCATGACGATCAGTAATTGACATTATGCATAGGATAGTGATGATATGTTGAGATTCAAAAACATAACTGATAATAGTGTAAATGCCCGGATGGCCTAAGTAGATAAAACAAAAGAAAGCATGAGGAACGACTACCACAACGACAAGATGTATAATGCAGAGTTATTCACAATGCTCATGACCCATTTTGCGACTGGTCAAAACCGATCCATGGGCCCTGTCTATTCGATATAAGGTCAGATAATAGGGTTTGTCAGAAAGTTGCTGGGAGACTATATTCCCGTGAAGAAAGGAATTATCACCTTGAACGGTTGCTTCATTCCAAAGCTGTAACAGAATCCATAGATAAAAAGCGAAGAATACCCTTGAAGGTTGACTCCAAAGCGGTTCGTACAAAATATGCCTACCTCAAAATGAAAGAATTGTTAACAATGGACAAAATTGGGTTAGATCACTGGAAGTGTTAACTTCAGATAAGGTAAAGATCAACAGCATAGTTTATCGGTTCTTTGTAGAGGTTTTCAACATTTCAAGTTTCTTTGTGTAAATCGATTTGATATTCTCATCCAGATCCAATTCGTATTTCGAAGCAAGATAGTATAGCAATGCAGCCGATTCCGTAAGTTCTAGTTTGGCGTGTTCGGAATTGCTCTTTTCCATAGCAAAAGCTATTTCGCCGATCTCTCTTACTAAGTGAATAAAGGCAGCGGCTTTGTCGTCTCCAAATTTACTATTATAGTATTCAATTGCTATTGAACTCATTTCAACTTGACATCCAAGAAGACATGCTATAAAAACTCATCTTATTATGTCATAAAGAAACACTCGGATATAATCGGCTAGACACAGTGCTCCATAAGGAAATCTCCAGATGGTCTCTATCTCTCCTTATATTTTCAGAGAAATATTGGAAAGCGTCCTCCTTATTACATAATAACACACATGACTGCGCAAAACGCACTTTTGGTGCAAATAATCGGATACCGTAATAATATTGAGCTCAAAAATGAGCCTCATACATGGGTAAATAATCTTCTAAAGTAAGTACAAGGCTCCGCAATTTAGGCTATAGCCATCAATAGTCTCTCGCTAACGGAAGGGTTGGTTGCTGTTGAAGGTTACGATTCCTGATACGAATTCAGCATCGCAACAATAGTACAAGCTAAAGATGTTCTATCTTCCTATTACTCATATAGCACATCATAAGCAACAGTCATAACTACGTCGCCATTAGTTGCCGAACTAGCAAGTGATAATAATAATCTATGTATTCCTAAGATTGTTTGGAATTGATTTGCTAGGTCTTGAATACTTGCATTCTTTATCTCTAGGTCCTGAGCTACAAAAACCCAAAAGGAATAAAATCTTGTTGCCATTTTTTTGTTTTAATAGGCCCTCTCCTCCTCCCCCATTCTTCTTCCTCATTCTTCTTCATATATTATAATCAGAGCAGGTGATGTTATGGTGCAACCATGACAAGAACACTCTCACAACGACAAAGTTAGTCGTTAGGGTAGTGTTAACTCCTGACCTTCTTTCCTTCTGTATCCTTGATGGGAAGACTCTGAAGTTTGCTGCTTCTTTCTATTTGTATGAGGTATTATTGCAGCTTAAATCTCGAGTGAGCTATGGTTCTAATGTTTGAGAGCGTTGTCCTAACTGTCGTTGGTCTATAAGCGACTGAGTAGAGTTATCATTACTAAAATCTGGCAGTGGAACTGCACCGGTTACAGCATTCTCATCTATAGTTATTTGTCTATCTATTTGAAAGCTCTGTCCTGTTACTTGGTCATATATTATATAAGACAGAATGTAGTCGCCGACAGGAAATGGTTCACTCTGTGTAAGCGTCACTACCAAGGGAAATTCTGTGTTTTGTCTGTGTGAAATAAAACTAGCCCCAGGCAAGTCCTCAAGAGCCTGCAACTGAGTTCCAGCCGCATCAGATATGATTATGTCTACGGTCATCTCTACCAGGTACAGCGGCATAGAAATTGAGGGGTCATTGATGCCTACGTCGTCAGTGCTCGTGGCTGTAATTGCCTGATGGCCAAACCCTACTGGCTCTAGATATAGCACTATTGTTTCTCCAGGTCTGAATACGTTTGCAGGCATATGCTCTCTAAATACGCCGTAACCTCCATTAGTCCCTTCTGCTATAAAGACATCAAATTGTGAACTAAAAGCTGTGCTGTTCCACACAGATAGATACTCCTGGCGCACAGATTCAAGTTGTCCAAGTTGGTTGCCTGACTCTTCGTCCTGATTCAACGGCGTCTCTGGTAAGGAAGAAAATGGTTGACCGAAAGCAGCAAGGGGCGGAGCCGAAAGAAGAACAAAACCTGTTGAAAGAATTAATACTCCTAGGGATGTCGCTATCAATGATACCTGAGAGGCTATTAATGGTGTTCTTATTTTGTCAGTTGCATCAGATTTGATCCCCATTTATGTAACTACCATGGTCTAAAGTACAAAAGGAGATATTAAATACTTTGAAAAACTTTTTTTGTTATGATGTCTTGCATCTATATTATCTTACACCTTGTCACATTAGCAGTAAATAACTCGTAGTTGGGTAGTTCCGTCTTGTTTTTCCCTTCCTTATTCTCATTTGTGATCGCTAGTATTTTTCGAAAGGCCCTATCTATTGTTACTAGGCGATTATGATGGCACTGGCACTAAAAATTGACTGTTTACTTCCTGGCGGGAAATACAAGGAATAACACTTCATAACGACAGATTCTTTTAGCAGTACAACGTTTACCTTTAGATTTTCCTGTGAGGATGGCAGCCCTTTTGGAAGCAGATAAATGGTAATTTTCAGGATAGACTGATAAGATCTCTAAATGTCACTAGGATGCGCTCTTTGATTAAGATCTCCTCCGTCTTTTGGTGATTCAACTCCCCATTCATGCAACTCCTTATCTAATTCAGAATTGACTTTAGTAATTGGTTTGAATGTCCCTTGTTCGATTTTTTCTTTTTCCATATTCGAAGTACGATATTGGTACTACGCCTATAGAAGATTCGAAGCCTTTGATAAAGAGACGGAGCATCAGATGAAATTATATTTATTTACTCGCTTCCGCGTACCTTGATACACTCTGCTTTGGTATCTAACGGAATTTTTATCTCAATTGATGTGCTTACAATTTGTTGCTCCGCTTAAGTCGGAAGTATGTTAGGCAAACCAATATTCTTTTATAGATTCATTTGTACAAGTATAATCTCTGATATTGTCTGAAGGGAATGCAAAAAAACGTGAGTCCGGGGAAACAGGTGAAGATTCCCCTCGCAGAAGTGGTGGTCGAATCCTCATTGTAGACGATGAGGAAGATGTCACTTTTTTTCTAAAGGAAGCGTTAGAGGACTATGGTGGCTTTGAGGTTGTCACGTTCAACGATCCATTGCTTGCACTTTCGAGCTTCAACGACGAAGATAAGCGAAACGAGCCTTCTCTGTTTGATTTAATATTGCTTGACATTAGGATGCCCAAGATGGATGGATTTGAATTATATCAAGAGCTCCAAAGAAGGATGGATTCTGATGGTGGAAGCGGTGTGGGCAGTGAGGAGCAAGGCAGAAGGGGAAAGAGAACCAAGATATGCTTTATGACCGCCTTTGAAGTATACTTTGAGGCTTTGAAGGAACTTTTTCCAGATTCATATTCATCTATCTGCTTTATCAGGAAACCATCCTCTGCTCAGGATTTGATAAAAATCATAAGTAAAGAAATTGATACCTTCTAAGAATAAACCTAACCTAACTTAGGCAAAAATATGTCTTTCCCCAACCTATATTATTTCCTTTTCTACAATTGGCATTACTCTA
>DATAAU010000020.1:0-17960 GCA_036259955.1 Nitrososphaera sp.
AGCGAAAGATTTCATTGATTCTGCTGTAGTTGCACTTAATAAAAAAGGTATAGTTCATTATTTCGTCCATATCCGGGCCGATAACAAAAAGACTAGTCAGGAGCTAGGATTGCAGGACACGCATAACGCTTTTGTAAAATACAATCATGTTGTGCAGCAGGTTAAAGTCGTAAGAGGAGTGGGCCCAAGGATATATCAGATAGTGGCTGATGTTTCAGTGACAACTAGTTCTGCTTTTCCTCCTCCCTTGGCGCAGTAAGCATTGTATATCCTATCCACCCAAGCACAGACAGAAGGATTGCTACTGCCCCTAAGGCAGTAAACTGCAGTATAAGTATACCCCATTCTGTTCCAAGTAGGAAATATGCGTAAACGATGAATACTACAACAGAAACAAAAAGAAGGACTGCGCCGACTCCTTTGCTTCCATTCCTTTTAACATTCATAGCGGAGAGGCATTTGCAGCATCTTAATAATCTTTTAAGTCAGTTCTAGTGCCATTAGGTAAGCATCCTCACCGTCCCTGTAATAGGATCGCAATCTGGATTTTATCTCAAAACGTAATTTCTGATACATATTGATCGCGCTTGTATTGCTAACTCTTACCTCTAGATATATCTCGTCAGCTTTTCTATACATTACGCCGTTAATTCCTTCAAGCATCAGTGCCTTCCCAATATTCTTACCTCTGTGCTCTTCTAGCACTGCAACAGAAACGACATGGCCCTTTTTAACAAAGCCCAGTTTGCGAAAGTTTGAAAACCCGAACTCAATCTTGCACATAATGTAGCCGACTATTTTGTCATTCAGCTCTGCAACAATGAATGCCTCCTGAAGCTCTCGCAGAATTGATTCAAAAAAATAGTCTGAATAGTGCTCTGGTAGAGTAGTCATGTTAATCTCTATTACCGCTTGGAGATCACTTGCTTCGCAGCGGCGTATAACATAGTCGCCTACTTTTCGTAGAGCAGTTTGCAAAGTAATAATTACAACAATAGAAACACACTATTTAACCTTACATGTCTATTGTGGCACAACAATATTTTAATTGGATTAAACCCAAAAGAAATCCTCCGTGGCTACCACCTTCTTAAACAGTGATTATTCTCGTGTAGTTCCAATAGTTTCATCCTTCTTTACATTAAAAGATACACAGCTAAACGTCCGAGAAGACTACATTGAGTTCTTGGTAGCTGATAGTGACATCCGTGATAAGTTCCCGATCTTGATCAAGGAGCTGAGCAAGATCGGGATGGTTCCTACTGCTAGACGGCAGAAATATTTTTCAAGACTGATGCCTGCATTGTCGTCTACAATAAAACTCGACATAAGGGACAGCATAGTTATCACAGTATTTAAGATCCCGCCGCAAAAGATTAGAGCCAAGAGACAGGTGCCTTTGCATTTCATATTCTTTGTTGTCGCCGTCACATTTGTATTCTACGACGGCCTTATGCGTTCAGACAGTATATTTGCAAAAACCTATGTAAGCGATCCTATTCTGCTTGCAGGAGCTTACACAATGTCGCTTATGGGCATACTAGGGATCCATGAGCTTGGACACATGATAGTTCTCAAGCATTATAACATCAAGGCGTCGTGGCCATATTTTATACCCGGAGTTCCGGGCTTTATACCGACGTTTGGTGCCTTGATCACCCAGCAGAGTAATATGCCCAACAAAAACGTCATGTTTGACGTAGGCATTGCTGGACCCGTCGCAGGGTTGATAATAACGGTAATTGTATCGATTTATGGTTCTACTATATCTACTCTCATACCTGTAGAGGAGTATCAGAGGCTTTCTGAAGAAAACAGGCTGTTTTCATTCAATACTGGCTTGCTCATGATTGCTACACTCCATATGACCGATAAGGTAGTGGAGAACACGGTCCTAGTAATGTCTCCTCTTCTTTTTGCTGCCTGGATAGGATTTGCACTTACGTCCATCAATCTCGTACCTGCTTGGCAGCTTGATGGCGGGCATCTTGCTCGTGCTATGTTTGGAGAACGCTGGCACAGAATTATCACTTATGCGGGCATAGGAGCGTTGTTCATAATGGGATTTTGGCCAATGGCAATATTGGTCCTGATACTTAGTCAGAGGATCCCTAGTAATGTACCCTTAGATGATGTTACATCCTTATCTCCAAGGCGCAAGTTGTTCTTTTTCATAACCCTTGGGATCGCCATAGTAACTGCGCCCATCCCAAGCTCTATCCTGCCTTGGGCCTGAGCAGGGTTATGTCTGCATTCGATAATACGAGTGTCTTGAAGCTCTTGCCGTGCTTTTCCTGCAATTTTTGCAAGACGTCTTTTGTGCCAGAATAGGTCGTAAAACCCAGTTTTGCCTTGGAGTAATAATAGGGAAGAGTAGACACAAGTCCAATATCATATTTGACTCGCAGCTCTTCCATGAAGAGTAAATGTTCAAGGCCATCAACGTAGGGGCTTATGTGAAGTTGCTCTTGTTTGAGCCTCCCTTCTATATACATCTGAAGGGCTCCACCGCCAATTCCTTCGCGAGCTTCTGCAAACAATATTGCCGTGCCACCTTCTTTGATGATGTGGATAGAGTTCCAAAGTGAGTTGAGTGCAGAGGCAAGCGTTGAATGTGAGATGGTTTCATCACTTGCACTTATTATGGCACATTTGACCAGCTCAGTCTCGACGGTCGAGATTGATTGAAGTTGCTCGATTGCCTTGTTAAACGCCTCCTTGATGCCTCCAATATGTATGCCCATCACATTGTCGCCGTTAGCCACCAATTCAATAGATACCGCTGGTATACTCTCAACTGCAGAAGTAGCGATCTTGAGCGGATTTCCTTCGATTCCGGGTGCTGGTCTGTTGTCTTTTCTTGCATTGAATGCGTCTACCATCTGGTCTGCAAACAAATTACGCAGTAAAGCGGTCGGTGCACCTGAGAACCCAAACAGCGGATCGTATGCAACAGTTGAAACAAGGATGGTTTTTTGGAACTTGGCCATTCGCTCATTCAGTGACTGATAGTCGATGCGATTAACTGGGATTGTTTCGATGCCAGTCAAGTTAGCGCGTAACGTACTTGCAATCTTGTATGGAACATCGATTGTAAAGCTTAACCCCTTTGCATGAGCTTCCTGTGCAAGCATCGTTATAGTCTTGGCGGCAGCCTTTGAGGCAGATAGTCCTAGAATGAGCATTTTATCAGTTAGGGGTATGTCAGATGTTATTGTTGTCCTGACATCATCTTGTTCCAGTGGCACCTGAAATGTGGAAGAGATCTGATTTGCTATATTTTCAAACTTGATGTCGAGCACCGCATCAGTAGTGCCGTATCTCAGCCAAATCTCAGGCATAAAGTCCTTGTAATATGAAGGATTAAAATAAATCCTTTTTTACATGTATAATGTGTCATTACCTCCCAAGGACTTTGTGTTTCAATTTGCATCCTTTCTACTCAAGAGCAACTCTTTGAGGTTTGGAGTATTCACTCTTGCAAGTGGCAAGCAGAGTGCTTATTACATCGACCTGCGAGTATTGCCCAGCTTCCCAGGATATTTTCGGCTTGGGATAAGTGAATTGAAAGATGTGGTGACAGAAAAGGTGGGCCGGTTTGACATATTTGCTTCGGTGCCTACCTCTGGGCTTGTTTTTGGCTCTGCCCTTGCCTATGAAATGAACAAACCCTTCATTTATGTCAGGAAGGACCCTAAAACCTATGGTACTAACAAAATGGTTGAAGGCTTCTTGGAGCCGGGTTCAAAAGTTGTCATTGTAGATGATGTTGCAACGACTGGCACTTCTCTTAGCAGCGCGGTCGAGATAATACGGGCTAACGGTGGTATTGTGGAGGATGTGGTGGCGCTTGTAGACCGCCACGAGGGTGCGGAAGACAAATTAAAAAAAATGGGGATAAAACTAAGCGCAGTGACAGGCATCAACGACATTGTAAACTCTCTATATAATGTCGGCTTGATAGACGAAAATGCGCTAGAGTCGGTGCTAAAACAAATGGTTACACATGGAGAGTATGAAATAGACTAGCTAACCCTCATAGATCATTAGATTCTTCTCTTCCAAGAGTGTGTGTAGGTTATGCACTGCTCTGTATACTTCGCTTTCTTTCTTGGCACCTGTGCATACAAGCTTGCCAGATGCAAACAGAAGTATGACTGTCTTGGGATCCAACATCCTATGAATAAGACCCGGGAACTGCTCTGGTTCGTACATACTCCTGGGCAGGACTCTTGCGGCAAGCTCTAAGTGGATCTTACCTCCGAGGCTTGCAGATGCCACTATATTTTGGATCTCAATTTGAGGCTCATGCTCGAGAGGTATTCCTCCCTTTTTAAGCTTCAAAACAACGCTCTTGACAGCCTGAATTGCCATCTTTTCTGACTTGGCGCCTGTGCAGACCATCTTACCAGAGCTGAATATCAGAGTTGCAGTCTTGGGTGATCTGAGTCTAAAAACCAAGCCAGGGAACTGATCAGGGTGATACTCCACGTCTGGAAATATTTGAGTAATGAGGTTGAGGTTGACAGTTTGGTTCACTGTAGCAGAAGCTACTACGTTCTCGATGCTTACAATTGGCTTGGTCTGCGGCATATGGGCCTTTATAAAGGCGCTATATATATACCTGCGTGCTAGAATTTTCAAGTAAAAAATACATTTGCCATATATATATAAAATTTTGAATTTTTAGCTCTAACTATGTGCAAGTTTCCTATCTGCCTGTGGTTATTCTCCGATTATCTTTACTAGTACTCGTTTTTGTCGCTGGCCGTCAAATTCTCCATAGAAAATCTGCTCCCATGGCCCAAAATCCAGCTTGCCTTTTGTTATCGCTGCTACTACCTCCCGCCCCATTATATGTCGCTTTAGATGAGCATCTGCGTTATCCTCTCCTGTACGATTATGTAGGTAACTTTGTGGTGAATAAGGTGCAAGCTTCTCCAGCCATATATCAAAATCCTGATGCAAACCGCTTTCGTCATCATTGATAAAGACACTGGCAGAGATGTGCATTGCGTTGACAAGACAGAGACCTTCTTTGATATCGCTTTCTGTCACGATCCTTTCAACTTGAGGTGTGATATTGATAAATGCCCGCCTAGTTTGAGTGTTGAATATAAGGTATTCCGTCTTGGATTTCATGTCGGGGGCTTGTCAGAATTGTTGTCTGTTGCAGATGCTGCCTCTTTGTTGTTGTTGCTACTGTTCTTTTTGCCAAGCCTATTGAAAAACAAGATCGCAAGAATTATTGCAATTATGATATAGTTGATAGGTGGACTGATTATTTTTGTTATTACACCGATGCCGGGTATGACATAGATCACTTTGCCGATGTAATCGTCTTGCCTGATCGGATAGTCGGTACCTGGTATCGATGCAGGATTGGCGTCACCTTGTGTTCTAACTGCTCTTTCGCCATTTCCGTCCACTCCAAACTCAACAATACGGTGGACTATGACTCTGTCCCCACCCTCAGGCCTATTGAATACAATGATATCGCCTATCCTAAGGTCCTGCCAAGATCCGCCATCTCTTACAATAAGAATGTCGTTGACTTTGAGCACTGGCTCCATGCTACCGCTTGAGACAACGTAAAACGGGTTAGCTCCAAATACAAACCAAATGGCGAGCCAGACTACAAGAACACCGATGCCAATGATTATAACGTCCTTAACGGCAACGGGCAGTCTAGACTTATCCTTATCTAGCAATGGAGAAAGTAATCATGGCACTCGTTAGATAAACTTTTACACTCTAACGCATATCGAATTCTTCCATTATCGACATACGAAGACGCGGCATTTCGGACATCATTATCGACAGGATGTCTATGATTTCGTCCTTATCTGGTTGCCTCTCATTCGTATTCTGAAACTGTGCAATAAAATTGCCCATAACCATGCCGGAGAGGAGCCCGTATGCAAAATCCTCTATGTTGCCCTGATTTGGCATCATCTTGCGCGCAAGTCCTACTGGCATTTTTGGATCGCGCGTTGCTGCCTTTATTAGCGACAACAGCTTCTTCCTATCGCCGTCTGTCAGACCCATGCTGTAAGTATCTCTAGTATGATTTGTTTAATAATGCTAACATTTTTTATTAGCTAATTGTTGTAGGTTGTTGAATGAGAAACAATGCCTGCTCCGTAGTACTGTTGGAACTTGGTATGGCTGCATTTGACCCAGCCGGCAGTCTTGTAGTCTCCAAAAAGTTCGATGATGCAATTCGGTCTTATAGGTTGCTGAAGAGCGGAGTAAATCTTGATGAAATAAGATTGTTTGTTGAAAAATTGCGTTCATTTGAACCTGTATCCACAAATGATGCAAGTATTGTCTCTGTACTGCGACAGGCTGGATTGGATAGTCAGTTGATGCCTGAAGATCAGCAACAATATATCCAAAACAGCAAGCCCACTCTTATAGTAAAAGCCGGCTTTGCCGACAACGAACAAGACGCAATGCAAGCGCTGCGAGAATTTGCGATAAACCTTTCTTCCTCTAGAGTAAAGGAGGCATCTGAGAAGCTAGATCTTCATATCATTCAGTCTATCAACGCCCTAGACGAGCTTGATAAGATAATCAACACAGTGGGAGCAAGGATGAGGGAATGGTACGGACTCCACTTTCCAGAGCTTGATAACCTTGTCTCTAGCATTATTGTGTATGCTCAGATAGTAAGCAAAGCTGGTTTACGAGAAAATATCATTGTAGAAATTTTACAAAGTATTGGATTGCCTGAGAAAAAGATTGAAGTTATACTTGATGCTGCAAAGCGCAGCAAAGGCGGAGACATGACGCTGGAAAACCTTGCGATTGTCAAGCGGCTTGCAGATGAAGTCATTGCACAGTCGGATCTGCGCAGAGTGCTCGCAGATCACATTGAAGTTGCAATGGAAACCGTGGCTCCAAACGTCAAGGAATTATTAACTGCGGCAGTTGGTGCAAGGATAATCTCAAAGGCTGGCAGCTTAGCAAGACTCGCAACATTACCTGCAAGCACGATCCAAATATTGGGTGCCGAAAAGGCGTTGTTCCGTGCACTTAAGACAGGCGCTAGGCCGCCGAAGCATGGGTTATTGTTCCAGCATCCTCTCATCCACTCCGCGCCCAAATGGCAGCGAGGCAAGATAGCAAGAGCAGTTGCGTCAAAGGTTGCAATAGCTGCAAGGATTGACTATTATCGCCATAACGGCAAGGATAGCACCGTATATGGTAAGTTAAAAAGCCGTATTGATGAAATACGAGAGAAATACCGAGAGCCAATGCCTGAGAAGGAGCGGGATAGAAAATACAAGGAGCACATCCAGCGTCAGCGGCCATTTAGAAGAAACGACCGCAATGTGACAAGAGATAAACATGATAAGAGAAAGAAGAAGGACAGAAGAAAGAGATTTGGAAAGCGACGACACTATTAGATGGATTTCAATAAATGGCGAGAAAAATGCCGCCACCCTCAATCTCGTAAAGGGAGACACTGTTTATGGAGAAAAGCTTGTAAAATACGAGAGTGAAGAATACCGGATTTGGGATCCTTTTAGAAGCAAGCTTGCAGCTGCCCTCAAAAAGGGAATGAAAAATATGCCAATAAAGAATAGTATCAAAGTATTGTACCTTGGAGCATCTACTGGGACGACTGTGAGCCATATATCTGATATCGTCGGGCTATCTGGCATAGTATTTGCAGTTGAGCCGGCGACAAGAGTTGCAAGGGAACTTATTGAAAATGTAGCTTCAAAGCGCAAGAATGTACTTCCCATACTTGAAGATGCCCGGAAACCTCATTCCTATTTTGCAATATTTGGCAAAATAGATGTCATCTACTGCGACATTGCGCAGCCTGACCAAACAGACATTGCGATAGCGAATTGCTCAATGTATTTGAAGACAGGAGGTATAATGCTATTGGTAGTTAAGACAAGGAGCATAGATGTAACGATGGACCCAAGAGTAATAGTGACACAGGAAGCAAATAAGCTGAAAGAGCATGGTTTCCAAATAGATCAGATAATCAATCTCGAGCCTTTCGATAAAGATCATGCCATGATATATAGCATCTACAAGCATTAGATCCTGCACTGGGGTATCTCGTTAAGCATAATCCGAAGAGGCTTCCATGACTTTCTTGCGAACTCGGGAGCAGAGCCGTTCTTGGCTACCCACTCTCGGATAAAACGCATTGTGCGCTGATCCGAAGGATAACCGCTGCCTATGCATCCATATACGCTGCATATACGCTGAATCTCTTTGTCCCTTGTTATTTTGGCAATTATTGATGCAGCTGAGACGACCATATTGATTACATCTGCATGATGCAGCGAGTATAACTTTGGTCTGCATGTAAGGTGACATTCCATATACTCCCTGTATCTCTGAGGATTGACATCGCAGCAGTCAACATAGACCTCATCCGCCCCAATAGTGTTTATCACACTAGCCATAACCTTTGCTTCAAGCTTGTTAAGTCCCTTGAATGACACGCTTCCATCAACTTCGACAGGGTCTATCTTGTGGATGCAGACCGAGTCAATGACCTTCATTATCTCAGTAAAAAGCCTAGCACGCGCCTTGGGGTTCAGAGCTTTAGAGTCCTTGACACCCATCTTGCGCAAAAGAACAATCTTTGACTCTTTTATGCTAACACCTGCAACAACGAGGGGCCCAACGATAGAACCTCGACCTGCTTCGTCAACACCCCCAATCAGAATGCCGTCGTCATGCCATAGCAAAACTGTCGAATGGTATATACCATTTTGTGGATATTTATATTCTTAGTTATTTTTTTAAAAAAGAATACCCTCTTTCTGCTGTTATAAATAGCGCATTAATGCAAAGCTGCGATATGGCAGAATTTGTTAGGATAATTGAGGGTCGAACGATACTTGTCGTTCCAGAGTCCTCGATTACCTCGAAAGTTCCTTCTAAGATACCTGCCTTCTTTAATCCTGCTGCCAAGCTTAATCGTGACCTCTCGATATTGGCCTATAGTGTTTTTGCAGCATCGCCTGGAAAAAAAACATTTGCCGATTCATTCGCTGGCATTGGGGCACGCGGTCTTAGAGTTGCAGTCGAGGTCCCTGCAATAGAACAGGTTTACTGTAATGATATTAACGGCGTTGCAATAGAAGCTGCTAAAGAGGCTGCCCGGATTAATTCTGTAGCTGGCAGGTGCTATTTCTCCGTTAACGAAGTGTGCAAATTCCTAGTAAACGGCGACAAGGAAGGTGATCGCTATTCTATAGTTGATTTAGATCCTTTTGGCACTCCTGCTAAGCATATAGACTGTATACTCCGATCTGTGCTCGACGATGGTCTTGTATCAATAACTGCGACAGATACTGCAGTCTTATGGGGAGTTTATCCTAAAGTATGTCTGCGTCGTTACTATGGCCGGCCACTTAACAATACCTATGGCAATGAAACCGCGATCAGGCTGCTACTCTCACTCACTGCATTGACTGCATCAAGGCTTGAACTTGCTATTCGTCCAGTATTTGCACATGCCACAAAGCACTATCTTCGTGTTTATGCAAAGATATCTGTCAGCAGTAGCCAAGCAAATGACGTTTACAATAGTATAGGCTACATGATGCACTGCACACATTGTGGCCATCGTTTCAATACCAAAGAGTGTAGAAAAGGTAGATGTGAGCTGTGCGATACCGGCTTGGTTGTTGGAGGCCCGCTGTGGACAGGATTCCTACATGACAAAGAATTTGTCAAGAAAATGTTAGAGCAAGACCCTGATAGACAGTGCAAGAAGGTTCTCGTAGCGGCAGCGGAAGAAGCAAGCGAAATACCATACTACTTCCGGGCTGATGAAATTTCATCAAAGCTCAAATCAAACACGCTTTCAGTTGACATAATAATCGAAAAACTACATGCCGCCGGGTTTGTCGCCTCAAAAACTGCATTGAATACCAGCGCATTTAAGACAAATGCAAGGATAGATTCAATTCTTGATGTCCTGACCTAGATGGGCATAGCATTTACCGCGCTGTCTACGTGGCCTTGCCATTCTTGTTTTAGTGCATCTAGTTTAAGATTGGAATCAGGCATTGCATCATTCTCCACGATTATCGTTTGCATCATGTCGAGGTATTTCAGAAAGCTGTCAAGTGCCTGAATGTAGAAGTCATAGCTTTGTTGCCATTTTTGAGCCGGCGAGGCACTATCAAGCTGCTGCCGTATATTCTGTATGTCGGACCGATCACGGCTAATCTGGCTCAACATGTCGCCAGAGGTTACTTCTCCACTTTTCCATTGTTCAAAGTTTGATTCAATGTTGGTTGCCAGGATCTGATGCCGAGAATATACGTCGGAAATGATCCCATTGTCATCAGGGGGAAGGTCAATCATGCTGCTAGGGCTGCTCTGTGGTATGATCCATATTAGAAAACTCGATCCAACTATTGCTGCTGCAATTACTGCTGTTATGGCTATGCCCTTCTTACTGGCCAAACCACCATAACTCTAGTCTCCTATAATAAAAAGGATATCAACATATACCTAAGTATCTCAGAAATCGTGAATATGAGTTCAGGTCAGCAGGCACAATCTCACGTAGGTAAGATAAATTATCGCAAGAACCTGACTCCAGACCTCGCAATATTCAGAATGCAACCCGCAGACAGAAGACCTGTACCTGACTTTAAAGCTGGCCAATTTGTTGCACTTGGACTGAAAGTAGATGGCGATCACAATATAATCTACAGACCATTCTCATTGTCGTCACCTCCTGAAGAAAAGAGGTATTTTGAGTTTTACATCAAATCTGCATCAGAATATGTAATGAGCAAATTTACTAGCACTCTTTTCAAAATGTTTGAAGGCGATCTCCTTTACTGGCGCAACCCTGCTGGCTCCTTCACCATCGAGGACAAGAAGGCTGATGGCGCACCCGACACAAGACGCCTAGTATTAGTTGCATCCGGAACCGGTCTTGCGCCTTTTATCAGTTATATTCTACATTTAAAAAACATTAAGTCAAAAAGAGAAATAATATTGCTTCATGGAGCAAAATACGTACTGGAGCTTGGTTACTATGACTTGCTTAAGAATATATCTACAAGCGATTCAAATTTCAAATACCTGACGACTGTCAGTAGACCTGACCATGAACTCTCACGTGACTGGAGGGGTAATGTAGGTAGAGTGGAGACTTTACTTGCAGGCAGAGACAATTGCAAATCTCAACTTGAAGAAGCAATTGGTGAAAAGGTTACACCTGAAAACACTTTCTTTCATATATGTGGCTATGCTGGAACTATCAATGCAGTCATTTCGATCCTGAGTCCACTTGGGTTTGTTACCAACCGCCAAAAACGCGAGGACGGATCATTTGATATCAAAATTGAAACCTACGTATGAAGCTAGCAAAACCCTCATTATGCTGTACTTCCAATTAGCGACAGTTGTCATATTATGCAGCCAGAACTATGCGCTACCAGGGATCAATGATGGTCGATATTTGCGATATTGACTTAATTGGTACAAAACTGGAGCAAGATGGACTCGTAGTTCACCTTACAAAGGAATATTATCAACAGGAAGTAATTGAGCAGACATATGCGCGGCAGCTTCTTCAGAAATGCGATATTGCAAACCTTGTAGGCAATAGGATAATAAAACAGGCAATTGAAATGAAGTTGGCAAAAGAAGTCAGTATAAAGAAAATTGCTGGTGTGCCTTTTCTCATGATCTACAAATTTCAGCACTGAAGGAAAAATTCTCTCATAAAATCCACTCACCTAAAGGTATTTTACTGCTAGAGGGTAGGTGTTAATTGTTGTTTTATTCGTTTAATGCATTTCTTTGTATTCTGTGCCCTTCGATGTCTTATTTGCATTCTGTTGTCTGCCTCTTCATTTAAAAGAGTCTTCAATTGTACCTAACTTTGCCATCGTGATTTTTCTATCCTGGGCAGAATTTCCAGTAACCATTAATGTGAATGAAGAAGAAAGACAACTCCATGTTACCCTGGTGTCACGCCTACTTCGAATAATAATTCACCTTTCTGGCATTACACATATAACAAGAGAGCACCAATTTTGTATGTTGTCACAAGAGGAGCCTGACGAGCAACTACCTAGAGAAGAACAACTACCTAGAGAAGAAAAACACAAGGCTGCAGCTCGAGCTGATAGGTGGCTCTCAAAATATGAACGCAAGAGTAAATTCCTAAACAAGATGTCTGAAGATTATGATGTTTTTGATAATGTATTTGATATGTCCACTCTCATGACGATAAACGAACTGAGGAGTGATGGAATTTTGCAGTATATCAAGAGCTCACTTGCTGCTGGTAAAGAGTCTAAAGTATACCTTGCAGTTGCACCAGATGGATCACTTCTAACAGTCAAAATATATCTAATAGTAAGCGCTGAATTCAAAAAGCGAATGCAATACATTGCCGGCGATCCTCGATTCTCTGACTTAAAGCATGGTTCTCGCAGCCTTATAATGACGTGGGCTCGAAAAGAGTTCAAGAACATGCATACAGCGCATGCCGTCGGAGTAAGAGTACCTTTACCGATAGCAGTTAAGAAGAATGTGCTTGTAATGGAGTTTATAGGTGACAGTGAAGGTAATCCTATGCCAGCGCTAGTACATGCAGAAGAAATAACATTGAATGACTATCAGCAGGTGATCGAACAGATGACGATGCTGTACCAAAAGGCTAAATTGGTGCATGCTGACTTGTCAGAGTACAATATTTTCAAGACTGACCTTGGTATCATGTTATTTGACTTTGGATCTGCAGTTGATGTTCGACATCCAAATTCCAAACAATTTTTATTGCGCGATATTTTGAATATAAACAGGTTCTTTGAAAGGCGAGGGATTGAGGTCGTCAACACTGCTAAAGTAGTAGATGAAATTAGAGGTGACACAAAATAATGAGCTTCCAGCATGCGGTCAAGATCCCAAAGGAGAGAATAGGTGTTTTGATTGGCAAAGGAGGAAAAGTAAAACACCAAATTGAAGAAAGATGTGGCGTCAAAATCGAGATCGACAGTGAGAGTGGAGATACTATGATTATAGGAAATAGTTCTGCTGATCGTCTGGAAGCTTTTCGAGCTGTCGAAGTGATAACCGCCATTTCAAGAGGGTTCTCGCCCCAGCGAGCTTATCTTCTCTTTGAGGACGAGGAGTTAATATTTCAACAGATCGACTTGCATGACTATGCTGGCAAGTCTCCAAACGCCCTTGAGCGTATCAAGGGCAGGATAATTGGTGAGGGAGGTAAGGCTCGCCGAATGATTGAAGAGCTTAGTGGATCTTATGTGTCTGTTTATGGCCATACTGTATGCCTTATTGGGAACTTTAGGGAGGTCCGGCTTACAACTGAAGCAATCGCCATGCTTGCCAAGGGTAGCATGCATAAAACCGTATACAACATGTTGCAAGGTGCAAAGAGGAAAGACAAGCTAGACAAGATGCGCCTGTGGGAAGAAAATCCTGAAGGAATTACATCCTCTGATTAATGCAAAGATGATGAAACTATAAATCAACGATAGTTTGCACCCTTTTTTTGTGTCGAGCTATAACTGCCTATCTATTATTTTTACACACTCCAGATATCCAGTTAACTAGTGTCATAAGATTGTGAATTCTTATTCTCTTCTCTTCGTATTTCTTTCTGGTAGCCTTCCCCCCATCGTTTGAAAAGACTATGCTCGATATTGAATTGATCAAGCACCTTTCCTACTAGATGGTTTATCAAATCATCCATTGTCTTTGGCCTGTGGTAGAATCCTGGCATAGCAGGCAGAATTACCGCACTGGTACTAGCAAGTTTGGTCATATTTTTTAGATGTATCTTTGATAGCGGAGTCTCCCTCGGAACTAGAACAAGTTTGCGCTGTTCCTTTATGCAAACACCTGCTGCTCTTGAGACTAAGCTGTCATCAAGGGCGTTTGCAATACTGGCTAGTGTTTTAGTGCTGCATGGAATAACGATCATGCCATCAACTTTGAATGAGCCACTTGAAACAGGAGCGGCCATGTTGTCATCTTCGTAAGACCTTGTTGCAAGGGATTTAACATAGTCAAGTGTGCTGTCAGTTTCTATCTTTATGTTCTTGGCACCCCATTCTGTGATAATAAGGTGTGTTTCAATTTTTAGCCCCTTCAGAACCTCTAGTATCCTTATACCATAAATGACACCTGAAGCGCCAGTAATCGCGATGATAAGTCGCAAGCAGTTGTGTGATTGTCTTACTTGCTATTTAATGATGCCTGCAAGCATTTAATAATGAAACAAAATTGCCTACTAATAGGCGTTGCTGACGGTCTTTGGCACGGTTGCACTAGACACAACTCGTACTCCTTTTCGGACAGAGACCCGAATATTAGGTGGGGCTGCCACATTTGCCTCTGTTTCTTCAAGCATGTTTACCCCCACCTCGATAGTAGCAGCGGTAGGGTCAGACATGCCCTCTGAACATATAAGAGCACTTAGCTCAAAGGGTATAGATACAAAGGGTGTAATCACCATACCAGATGGTAAGACATTTCACTATGATTCTTCATTTGATTACGATCTATCAAACAGGACTACTAATAAAACCGAGCTTGGAGTGATAGCCGGCTTTGATCCTGTGATCCCTGAAGATTATATTAATTCTGATTACGTATATCTTGCAAACAATGACCCCGTACAAAATATCAAGATCCTGCGGCATTTTCAGAAACCCCGGCTTGTAGTTTGTGATACTATAGAATTCTGGATAAATGGGAGCCGTGACGACGTAGTCAAAATGATAGAGATGACAGATGGAGTAGTGATAAATGACAATGAGGCTAGACTCTTGTGCAAGGAGCCTAACCTTGCAAAATGCGCCAAGAAGATAATGTCATGGGGTTCAAAATTTACAATTATCAAAAAGGGTGAGAACGGTGCTATTCTCTTTACTAAAGATGGGCTAGTGTTTCCAGCATCTGCATTTTTTCTCGACGAAATAGTCGACCCAACTGGAGCTGGTGACTCCTTTGCAGGTGGCTTTCTCGGTCATGTATCTCGCAGGGGTACCACGGACTTTACCACAATGAAGGAGGCAGTGATCTACGGTAATGTAATGGGCTCATTTGCTGTCGAAGACTTTGGTGTCAAGCGCCTTCTATCCATAACAAAGGATGATGTCGAGGACCGATATGAAAAATATTGCAATCTGGTGCAATTCTGACCTCTTGTTTTTATACACAAATTTTTGCCTGTTACTACCTTAAAGATGCTCATTTAATTTCAGGCATACTTTGCTTATTTGGGTATGACAGAGGTTCCTTAATTTGGAGTTGTGACATCTCAAATGCAAACTTCTCTAGAAAGGCTACTGCTTGAAGGTCTGTATTCAGTCTGTACATACTTGTCTTACCAATTTTTCTGCTGATGTAAATTAGCTGGTTTTTTTCAAGGTATGGTAGTTCCCGAAAGATCGTTCTAAATGATAGTCCAGTTTTCTTCGCTATCTCTCCAGGCGAGTAATCAAATTCTTTGTGGTCAAGGAAAAAGTCCAAAATTTGAGAAACAGCCCGTGAAGAAAATACCTTGGAAAGTACTCCTTCATAGTCTGGAGCTGATTCATCTATTTCGCCTGTAGGCATAAGATTAATTACATATGGACATATTTGTGCATTGCTGTTGCAATGTATAATCTGTTTATATCGGAATATTCGAGTTATCTGAATATAAAGATTAATAACGGTACAGCTTAATTATGACTGTGAATATTTTTGAGGTTGCTGTCCTCCGTATTCTTATCAAGAGACAGCAGCAACCACTAAAATTATCTGTTCTGGTTAGTGGTTTTCCTGATGACTGTGAAGATAGCGTTCTTTCTGCGATTTCTAGCTTGAGGCTTCAGGGATATATTATATTAGATGATTACCAGCCTAATGGATACGTATCCATTAACAGAGAGCGGCGAAAAGAAATCCTGCATATTGTCAATTCCGATATAATAAACTCGAACAAATTAGAGGCCGAGGAGGCAATTAAGGATTATTGTCATAACAGTATCCCTGTCGAACAAAAAAACTCTAGTCAGATTATTACACGATATCCCGTATCCCAAGCAGTGAAAACCATAGGTATTTCATCTTTACTCATTTTTGGGTTAGTTTTAGCTCTAGGAAGTAGCATACCTGCAACGAGTCCTGACACTGGATCTTTTGTATACTCTAAGCATCATATGCCTTACCAGAAGTGGGGTGATATTGCTTATGGAGCCAATTATCATGATGATGATAACAATGATCCCGCCTCGTCCTACACTTCTTCTTCTACTGCGGCCTCTGTTGCTTTGAAGGATTGTGCTCAGAAACTATCACAACAACAAACGTAAGCCACTATTCTATGCGTACACGTATGCATGAACCTATTTTAAGAACGCGACATTATTATGACTATGCCAGGCCCAGATAGTATTTAATCTATACTCAATTGTAGGTTCTTGGCGACAAATATAACTTACATTGTGCCAATTTTGTCAATGTATAAATAACTGATTGTCCCAGAGTTAAGTAATGAGGAATACACAATTTCTTGTCTTCGGCAGCATTGCTATAGTATTAGCAGGGTTATTCACCACCATGTCACTGCAGGAAATTATGGCCCAACAAACAAACAGCACTACTACTGCCCAATCTAACCAGACAACTAGGATGGGAATTCCCCAGATCAATGGATCTGTAAATATAGAGCAGCGATCGAACCAATTGATACGAGATAGTATCCAAGTGCCATTTGCTACTGCATTAGAAACTGCTCAGTCCGAAGTTGGAAATGGGACTGCTGCAATTTCAGGCAGTCTAGGAGTCGTCCAAGGGTATCTAGTTTATATCATCAAAGTCGCAAACTTTGACGCTGATACAAGTCGTACGGTGATAGTGGATGCAGGAAATGGTGCAGTATTGTATACATCTGGAGATAGGCCATTACACTTCGGTGGTGTGGGAGGTCCTGGATGTGGATATGGCAGTGGCGGTGAAGATAAACATCATCACAAGGGCTTTGGCAATCATGGGGGAAATTATGACAGAGGCATGACAACAGATAGAGGTAATAGCGGTGGTGGTAGTGGCGGCCAATCTACTGGTAGCGGAGTGGTGGCATCGCCGGCCATAGGCGTATAATAGTTACGACCCTCATTACATGTCTCTTTCTTTTTTCTGTTGGCGAGGTATATAGCACCATTGATCCATACGCCCTAGCCAGTTTTTGATAGATCATGATGACATTTGGTTTGATCAGGAAAATTTCGACTATGACAAAAATGGTCAATAAAGAGTCCCATAATACTGTATACTTGGAAACAAAAATTGGTCTTTGAGAATCTGCCTACAGGATATGAACTACGGTTCTTAGTGGACATTGGCATTGCACTTGCTGCTGGCTTTGCAATTGGCGCAGAAAGAGAATCAAGAGGCAAGCCTGCTGGAATCAGCACACACTGCCTCGTTATCGGCGGTACTGCAATATTCACATTCCTCTCGTCAGTGGTAGATCCTAACTCTACATCAAGAATTGCAGCTCAGATAGTTTCAGGTATCGGCTTTCTTGGGGCTGGGATCATTCTCAAGAGTGAGATAGATAAGAAAATTACAAATCTGACTACTGCAGCAGCTATATGGTTTGCAGCCTCAATAGGAATGGCTATCGGATACGAATACTATTTCATGGCCGTTGTAGCCACTGCATTTGCTGTTGGAGTGCCAAGAATACCGCATATCTCGAAGTTGATAAAAAAAGGCGAAGAAGAGTAGCGGAACCAGATCTTTGGCTTCCTTCACTTATCCTTATATGATATAATAATAATGATAATAATGATAGTGTTTTTAATAGAAAGTTCATAAGGTTGTATGCTTCGCTGCCTCTTCGGGCGTTGGGTATGGTTAAATCATCTTTACTTAGACCTATCTTCTTTCTGCCAAGTCTAATCACTTCTAAGCAAGTAGTTTAGAAC
>DATAAU010000021.1:0-12491 GCA_036259955.1 Nitrososphaera sp.
GGTAGATCCAAAAATAATGGAGGAGATGGATCTATCAACAGGAGATGTAATAGAAGTATCGGGTAAAAAGAAAAGCTATGTGCTGTTGTGGTCAAGTCAGCGTGACGACCACGGTAAAAGACTGATCAGAATTGATGGATATACTCGGAATAACATTGGCGTGGGAATCGACGACACGGTGAGTGTACGCAAGGTCAATGTGAATAAGGCCGAGCAGGTAATTTTGGCGCCTACAGAGGAACTAAACATCGTGGGACTTGAAGACTATCTTCCCGAACTGCTCGAAGGACGTGTCGTGACCCGAGGAGATATAATTCCCCTAAATATTATGGGCAGAAGAATAGGCTTCGCCGTTACAAGCACTTCGCCTACCGACACGGCGTCATTGATTGACAGCAATACCGAATTCATTATTGGCTCCGTTCCTAAGGCGGCTGCAAAGGGCGTTCCCAGGGTATCTTATGAGGATATCGGGGGATTGAAAAATGAAGTTCAGAAGGTCAGAGAGATGATTGAATTGCCATTAAGGCATCCGGAGATATTTGACAGGATCGGAATTGAGGCTCCGAAAGGTGTGCTGCTTCATGGTCCACCAGGGACAGGAAAAACGCTCCTTGCAAAGGCTGTAGCTAACGAAACTAACGCCAATTTTTACTCCATCAGCGGGCCAGAAATTATGAGCAAATTCTATGGTGAAAGTGAAGAACGCCTAAGGGAAATCTTCAAAGAAGCTGAAGAAAATGCGCCTTCAATAATATTCATAGACGAGATTGACTCCATTGCTCCAAAAAGAGAAGAAGTTTCAGGAGACGTGGAAAAGCGTGTTGTTTCACAGCTTCTCACATTAATGGACGGTATCCAGTCTAGGGGCAAACTAGTAGTCATCGGTGCTACAAATAGGCCAAATGCAATTGACCCCGCGCTTAGGCGGCCTGGAAGGTTTGATAGGGAAATTGATATAGGAATACCAGACGAACAGGGTCGACTGGATATTCTGTTGATTCATAGCAGAGGCATGCCACTGACCGAAGATGTCAACCTCGAGTCAATTGCAAAGGTCACACATGGATTTGTAGGTGCGGACCTAGAAGCTTTGAGCAAAGAAGCAGCCATGCGCTCACTGCGTCGAATACTGCCTGAAATTAACCTAGAGCAACCCAAGATTCCAGCTGAGATACTAAATAAAATCAAGATTACAAAGCAAGACTTTGATGAAGCATTAAGGGATGTACAACCTTCTGCCATGAGGGAAGTGCTGGTACAGAGACCAAATGTGGGATGGGAGGATATAGGCGGACTGCAGCAGGTGAAGGAAGAATTAGCCGAGGCAATAGAATGGCCTCTGAAACATGCAGATCTCTTCACAGAGGCAGATGTTCAGCCTCCAAAAGGAATTCTCCTTTATGGTCCTCCTGGAACTGGTAAGACCATGATAGCCAAGGCAGTAGCAGCCACATCTGAAGCTAACTTCATCAGCATCAAAGGGCCTGAGCTTATAAGCAAATGGGTTGGCGAATCAGAGAAAGGTGTTAGAGAGGTATTTAGAAAGGCAAGACAAGCAGCTCCTTGTGTTGTATTCTTTGACGAGCTTGATGCCATAGCACCAAGGAGGGGTGGTTCTGAAGGCGATTCTCATGTGACAGAGCGCGTCATCAGTCAAATGCTGACAGAGCTAGATGGCTTGGAAGACCTAAAAGGTGTCGTGGTCATTGGCGCCACAAATAGGCCGGACATTATCGATGAAGCTCTGCTCCGGCCTGGAAGGTTTGATAGGACACTTGAAGTGCCTGTGCCGGACAAAGAAGCGAGAAAGCAGATATTTCACATACACACAAAGAAAAAACCTCTCGATTCGGATGTAAACCTTGACAAGCTGCTAGAAATGACAGAAGGCATGACAGGCGCAGATATTGCAGCCCTAGTAAACGCAGCTGCTATGAGTGCAATAAAAGAACACGTAAGACAAAAAAGCGGTACCAAACTAAGGATCTCAATGAAGCACTTCGAAACTGCATTGAATAAGATTAGAAGAAGTCTGGTAATAGAATAGCGAATTCTCCGAACCTTCCCGGGCGATGACGCTATCACAGCTCCTTCTTCTCTTCATCGCATCAGCTGACGCCACTGGCTTTGGAAGCAAAAATTTCTACTCAGAGCCAGATTGCTACACCAGAGATTTAGGCCGAGGGTTATCTAAGTAAGTGTCTGGATGATAGATTCCGGCTTGTGGGAGGGTCGATGCTCCAGAGTATATCTATTGCAGAATGTCCGCAGAGCTTTTCAAACAATCAGTAGTCTTGCTAAGCCCATAGCCAAGAACATAAAGGGGGTCAACTAGGGCGCCGCTAAGGAGGCCGTTAAGAGAGGCGTCTTAGGCATCAGAGAACTCTCTCTCTCTCAAGTCGTCGGCGCAGAAGATTAAATGAATAGCACTTAACATTGTGCATTGCTTTGCTTACTTGTATCAAGGGTTAAACTTCTAAGACACTACTAGGATATCTCCATTTTTCGGTTTTTTGTATCAATCTTATCTAGCCAATTATATCCAATTGTATCCTAATCTCTGTGTTAGAGATGCATGACGTGCAGAATTACTGCAATAATAATTTGTATAACCGCATAAATACATGCAATTCTCTAGGGTGTGAAAATACAGAACAAATAAGAATTCCGTGTGTTTAAGAAATGCAAAAAAAGAAAAGGTGGGAGGAGTATGATTACTCGTTTGTCTTATGTACGCCTAAATAAGTGGGCCTACGTTGATGTCTCCGACACCAACATTAATGCCGGTTGCTGTGGCGCTTGCCTGGTTATTGTTGTTGTTGGTTTGGGTTGTACTGCCTCCCGGACAGCCACATCCTCCATCACAGTCGTTCTCACAGTCTCCGTCTCCCGTTGCACTAGCTGTCTGTAGAGGGAAGGCAAACATTGCCCCAGCTGCCAATACCGCTCCTAAAAGTACTGCCGTAACGTACGCATGTTTGGTTTTAATTTCCATGTCATCGATATGTCCAAAAATATATTTAATAATTTTGACAGATTTTTATTTGAAATATATAACATTGGGACGTTATAATATAATTCTTCATTTAAAACCGCAAAAACGTAAAAATTCTCTGTATCCTTGAAAATGCAGTATTTTTCCTCAATACAAGGGAATTTCAATCATTTTGACAGATGAAATTACAAGCTGACCTAGATTGGTCAAGTTTGTTTTTATATAATCTTTCTATATGGGTTGATCTAAATATTTCTGCATAATTTACGAGAGGCGTTATTTCAGATCGTCTCTTCCAGAGATACTACAGATCATCAAGACTCACTTCCCTGTCGAGTCTTCCTTCCACTATGGGTAGCAAAAGACGGTACGCAGACTTATTCTTTTTCTTGCGTTTCCACCTACTACGTGCTATTTTGTGACTTAGACGTAGCTGAATCCAAAGCCAAATTGATATTCTAGATATGTGAATTTACAAAGAGCAATTATTTTGTGGCTACTTCCATCATGTCAACAGAATGCGAATTTGACCACATCCCGTCATACAATCTGAGCATTGCATCGCCAATTTGGCTGTTGCCCTTAACTAAAATCCCTGCACTGAATTTATCGGGATTGTAAGAATCAACCAGTTCGACTCCTACTTCATTTCTATCTATTATTATTAGACCAAAAGGGACCTTTCCCACTCTCCGCTCTATTTTGACACCACTTTGGTACCAGGGATTTTCAACAACTTTCATACGTTCTTCATTATGATTATCGACACGAGCGGGAGAATCGCTGTTCTGCATATGGGGATAGTAAACTCTGTGATATTCTGCTATTAATCTCTCGTCTACCAATACACGTACATTGACTCCAACTTTGATCCTCTCGATAAGCGATGCAATGACTTCGTCTGGAGAAACTCTCGTGGCTATCAAGATTTCATTAGTAGCTACTCCTACCCTCTCACGAATCACCTTAATCATATTCTCGTATGAATTGACGACGTTTGTGATAGTGTTGTTGCTGGCACCTCCAAGCATAGGTAAAAGATTGTAATCGTTTGTAACCTTTGCCACAAATTTCCTTATTTCCTCATCTGAAAACTGGCCTATCTTTCTCAAATGGTCGATCATCTTCAGTTCTTTTTGATACTTAGACAGTTGACCAATTTGTTGTAAAACCTGTTTATATAAAACACTACCCAAGGTAGTATGATGATATTTGCCGTCTCTTTTTTCTAAAAGACCTATCGTCTTTAGTCGGTGTAATGCATTATAATACTGCCTACTTGACATTTGAAGTTTTTCTAAAAGAGAAACAGACAATGTAAAACCTCTGTCGGCGCATAAAAATAACTTATAGGTATCCCCCGTGGCAAGAGCTGATAGGAGATGTGAAATATTACAATAATTTTCTGTGACTCCAGAAATGGGTATTCACCGCCTGATATTGCGTAAATAAGCTATTTAAAGCGCTATCGTCATATAACGAAGGCGCCACAGCGTCTTCTCTAAGTTCAGACGTCAGTACCTCTTTCTTGATATGCATATCAAAACAAGTCGAGAGATACACAGATTTGACAATTAGGAGTACTAAAAAATTACACATGTTTGATGTTGCCTCAACATTTGATATTGATAAATGTCAAAAATGATGTTTACATTGATTTGTGCAATAACCATGATCGACGTCATCATAAAATTGCCGCTGACGTTCCAGCTTATTTACCAATGCCACTTTTCTGCAGGAGCCGTCAAACCGTTTAGTCATCACTACCACGTGTCTGATCAACTCCCCCGATTAGCATTTCAAAATAGACCTTGTATAGACTGATGTCCATTGCCTGTATTTAGTCTCTGGTTATTACATAATCTGTATGGAAGTATATGCAGTGCCGCCCGAATGCTAGTAGAAAGAGAGCTTTCCAAAAGGATTTCATCTGTTTAGATCATCTGTCGATAAGAACTATTTTGCTATATCCTATATTCTCAAGAAGCGAGATATCAAAGATTATTTCCTGGAGTGTTACCGATTATCTAAGTGCCTTGTGTTCCTGATGCTAAAGCAGAGAATAATTTAAGAATTTTTACTTTCTCTCTCATTCTATTTTGTAGCATAGAGATTGTATTTTCTTCTCCAGCGATAATGATCTTTTTGAAGGCAAAACATGGTGAGTGAAATACTCCACGTCATTGTTGAATAAGCGACCTTGCCAGTAGCAACAAGTTGCGCTTTCGCTCCATTATTCTTCTCACCGAATAGGGAAGCCATTGGTTACCGTAAGGGATGTATTCAGCCACGGTAAACCCTTTTGTAACAAGCTCGGATTTTAATTCGTCTCGTATGCCCTTCAGCATCTGGAATTCAAACTTGGTATCCTTGCCCTCGCCCATACGGGTCGCCTCTGCAATTAGCGATGCGTTATGAGTGGCAATCGCAAAATAATTGTTGTCACTTTCAAAGAGCATTTTCATTAACTTCAAATAATTAGCATTTACTTCTTCATTTGTAACAAAAATATGCGCCTTTGATTCTCGATATGCACCCTTGACAAGTCTTACTTTACCGCTGCATTCAATGATATGTAAAAGGTCGCTTGTGCTTCGACGCAGATAGGATTGTACTGCTATACCCATCATGCGGTATTGTTTGTACATTTCTAGATAGAGGGTAATAGTGTCCTCTGTAGACTTGACTGACTCCATGTCTAACCATATGAACTGTCCAAGTTCTCTAGCTCTTGCAGCAAGCCTGCGGAAATTCCGCAAACACATGTTATAGTCAATTGTAAGTCCAAGCTGTGTAGGTTTTACAGACACGCATCCATGCACCTTATTTTTGTGCATCAAGTCCATCAACAACAGGTATTCGGTAACTGTTATCTCAACCAGTTTGGAGTCTGTGATATCCTCTCCAAGAAAGTTTAGAATTGCAGACATTTTGTGACGGTTTGTGTCAAGCGCAGTCCTCGTTGCCTCGTTAGCACTATAGCCTGCAACCCATCTTTTTGCCACTCGATATAACATTCGCTCTAACAACTTGACATCATGGCTGTGAGATCTGGGGGCAGGTTTAACTAACATAATAGATAATTGTCGTCTCTACGATATAACCTTAGACATTAGACGAACAGATCCCGTAAACCGCCCAGAGATAATGCATAAAATAAACTCAACTCTTGGTCTGACAGAAAAGTCCAACGCTTTTTGATATTGTCATATCGAGCAACCTTTTGATGGGTATATTGCTACAATCATTCCAATAAGAAGCATACAGAGAAGATCTCTATTCAATGTTGCAAGATTAGAGCTTAGATCACGTCCCGTAGTGCGTATCTTTCTTCTCTATCGCGAAGGCATAGTGTTTTATTGAGTTTGTCTTAAGGATGCTGCAACGATCATGATGATAGTGGATATTCTAAAGGAGACATGCCAGCAGGTCTATGAGAAGACAAAGGGCCTTGCTGGAACTAGCGGAGGTAGCAAGCAGATGGGTAGAGGTGCAGGAGGCGACATTTCGCGCAGAATCGACTTGATAGCCGAAGAAACTGCAGTTGATGTTATTCGAAAGCAAGGGATTGAAGCCACGATAATTGGCGAAGAGCGCGGAAGAATCGAAGGCAAAGAGGGCTACGTCATTATAGATGCAATTGATGGAACAACAAATGCCATCAGTGGGATACCTTTCTATTGTTGCTCAATAGCCTATGCAACCGACTTTTACCTCAGCTCAGTGGTTGATGCGGCAATAATTGATCTTGCAAGAGGCGACATTTATCATGCTTCAAAAAATATGGGGGCATTTTTAAACGGAGAGAGAATCTTCGTCAAGCAAGAATCGGCCTCCGATTCTACAATTGGTATAAATATATCAGGAGTCAAACCTGAATTAGTTGAGCGCCTTGCTCCGATCATTACACAGGCTACTCACATCCGACAATTTGGGGCAAACGCGCTAGAAATGTGCTTTTTGGCACGAGGGTTCTTAGATGCATACATTGACCTACGAGGTAAGATCAGGCCTACAGATGTTGCAGCTGGGTATCTGATAGCTAAAGAGGCTGGCGCCCAGATATATTCAGAGAAAGGTTCAATTCTTGAATCTAACCTAGACGTCAAGACAAGGTTTTCCTATGCTGCAATTGCGAATGAAAAAATACGCGAGCAACTAGTAACTCTTTTCGTACGATGAAACGTAAACAGACACATATTCATATCAGTTACTTACGGTAAATGCAAAAAAGATGATAGTTGCTTTATAAGATGGTCTCAGTCGGTTGCTGCCTTATACCCACTATCATCCGCTGATTCTTCCTCAATGTTACTTCTGATACACCAGCTGCCTCCGCTATCGTTGCCTGGCTTTTTGGCTCATTACTGCCAACACAGGCAAGGTATAATACTGACGCAGCAAGTCCCATAGGATCCTTGCCTGCAGCCTGCCCGCTTTTTATAACATCATGGATCATGTCCATTGCCCGGCGCTTTGTGCGTTCACTGATGTTTGCTTTGTTCGCTACACGAGAAATACACTTGATTGGATCAAGCATCGGAACCTTGAGATCAAGCTCACGCAACAATATCCTATAGGCTCTTGCCAAGTCTTTTTCTTTTGTGTTTGTTGCTTTGATAATGTCGTCCATGGTGCCAGAAATCCCCATTTCTCTCTGGACTATATAGATAGCTGCACCCAGTATTGCTCGCATTGTCCTGCCGCGAACAAGGCCTCGCTCCTGCGCTCGTCTGTATATGTAAGCGGTCTTTTCAACTATTGCGTCTGATAACTGTATGATGCCTCGCAGCCTGTCAAGCTCAACAAATGCACGCCGGAGACTTCGCTCATCTTGTCCCTTTACTCTAAAATCCCACGCTCGCAGCCTGTCAAAGGTTGAACGCATGGCTGCATCAAGTCCACTACCAGCGCTCTTGTCCGGCCTGCCAATGATAGTTGAGAGACCCATACCAGAGCGAGCTAAAGAGGTCGGGCTTGTTCGTAATCTGCTGTTGGGTTCCGTGGCAAGGGTGCTCCAATCTTCATGTATATCACCCACTCTGTCATGGATAACAAAGCCACATTTTGTACAGATTAGCTCGCCAGATTCGACATCAATTATCTTCTGACCGTCGCCGCAGTTTGGGCATATTATTATGTTATCAGCAGGCTTAAGCATCTACGATGAAGCCGTGCGCTATATCAGATATAACATAAGCAGAGAAATCTATTAGAAGTTGTTGATCCAAATTCTAAAAAGGCAGCAATTGCCAATATAGTCACCGAACGAACACACATGGGCTATAAAGTAATTTGTGAGCGTCATAGTCTGAACCAGTTTTGCTCCACGATGAGCGAAGCTAAAGCCGTTCAAATTCAGCATAGACGACTAAGCGGATGCCTAGAAGCTGAAATAAAGAAGCCAAGAAGATAGTAATAACTATAGTTCGCAAATACTCTAATACAGATGCAATTTGCCTGTCACCTAACGTATTTTACAGTTATCCTCTGGCATCCTCTCTAACATCATTGCAATTGCAGCACCTTCTCTATCATAAATCAAAAGCATGGATATATGATCTAGAAGTCTGTTTGATAGCTATTAAATTAAATCAGCAACTTAAGACTTGTTACGATGGATAAGTTATCTCGATCCAGGGAAATATTCGAAAAGGAGCATTTGGATGATAAAGAATATTTAGAAATTGAATTAGGATCACTTGGAGTTGAGCCCAAAAGAAAGAACCAACTAAATGATAAAGATGAACTCCAAAACCTTTCTGAAAACATCAAACAGACAATGTTCCAAGATTATAAGGTGGCTTATAGCGAACAAGGGGATGTGCTTAAAGAAGAAGCGAAATCAACTGTTACGTCTGGATGAGTCTAGCGTTCTTGTAAACAGAAGGCGCTATTTCTCATAAGCCTTGATAAGTAGAGTAACATGCTGAAAAAATTTCAGTGCGTATCTCTCTATTATTGTTAATACTAACCAGTAGTACTAGTATTATTATTAGTAGTCATCTGATAAACTGACATTATCATTCTCCTTTTATCGGGATCTTGGTCTAACACAAATTTGTAAAATAGCTCATTAATCACTGTGGATTCATTATCTAGATTGAGACATTCTACAAGTGTCGTGAGCTTACTTTGTGCTTCTTTTGTTAATTCTATCCACGGCAAGATTCAGTATCATTACCTCCCATCTCATCTTTTTCCTCGTTTAGACTCTTTCTCTCCCTGTTTGCTCTTATTATTATTCAAGCCTGATAAATTACACCTTCTGCGTAATAATAATGGTAGAAGTCAAAGAGGGCCAATGGACAATCAAGAGGAGTGGACAGAGGATCTATTATGGGATCCGGATAAAGGAAGGATTTGTGATTACTGCGGTATAAATATCGATATTCCATGGCTAGATATTCTAAAGTTCTTTCATGAAGATTGCTGGAAGAAGTATAGGAAAGATGATAAGATATATCCAATGCCAAATTACGCTTAGTATTCCACGAATACGGCGACTGGATATGCATGAGTGTGTAATGTGCAGATATATTATCAATGCCGCAGCAATTTATGCGTCTTGTAGAAATGACATATAATTGCTTTTTAGCCCTCTGTGAATTCATCACAAAGGAAGCATATTGCCAGGGCTCCAAGCGAATCTACCCAAAGATCTATGGCCATATCCCATGGCTCAGTTTGTATAAAACCACTAGGGCCACTATACGTTGCATAAATCCATTCATATACCTCCCATAAAACAAATGCAATCCAAGAGGCAGCTATGCTGACGCTATAATAGTATTTTTTATTTCTTGTTAAGTACAGATTCAGAACAATTGCAGTCAGGGCCATTCCTGAAAGTCCATGGGTGAAGCGATCGATTGGTGTTATATCATAAAGATGAAAGGTATATTCTGCAAGAAAATGAGCACCAAGTGCAACTAACGCTAGAAAAGACGTAAAAAAAAGCCATCCTCTGCTCGTATCAATTATCTTATGCCCAAAAAGCCTCTTTTCTATGCTGTAATTACCATCACTATGTTGAGGCTCGCGATGATGCTTCTCGATAATTAATGCTCGATAGAGCATGTAAAAGCCCATAGCCAATAACACAAAAGAGATTATAGGATTTTCAAGCCAAATGTGGCCATGCATTGGATGCAAATACATCGAGCCTGGGTATCAGTTAAAAAGTTTACACTCTACATACAATCTCTGATAGCGCAAACATTGGTGCATTGCAGGTATTAGATTAGTAATTTAGTTATGACCTTTTCTGATAATATTTTATTATTATACTGTAAAGAGTGGCGGTTTCTTTTGAACGAGATATAATAATAGGCGCTCGTCTGAGGGTTTGAGTAAGATACACCCGTTTATTCAGTCGTAGTTTTTCTACGATTTACAAAACTCGAATCCTCTAAATACTGAAACCAATCATCTTCTTTCATGTCCACCATGTGGCGTAGAATAACAACGTTCTCTACAGTAGCAACAAGCAGCCTAATTGTATTTCTAGCATTGCTGGCCATTTCATCGAGCTTAACTATACAGTCTTTTGGACAAAAAGAAAACAATAGTGATGATACTGCTCTGATATTATCTGGAAGGATAAACAGTATGCTGATGCCTACGATAACTGGCATGAATGATGACTATGTTATGGATAACTCCACAGGTATGTCGCAAATGATGAGCAATGACAACACCTCACTTGCTGAAAGTGACTCTGTTGCCTCTCAGGCAATGCGATACTCCATGGCTAGAGATGTGGCATGGATTTTGAGTGGAGATTGGATTTTGGTGTCTAACCCGACTATTAGCAGCAGAAATACTACCACTACATTTGATGCAGAATTTATCAAGGTCACCACAAATGGCACAATGCTTCATACTCATAGAATAACTAATTTTGTGCCTCTAACAAATGCTAGTACTACAGCGGCGGCGTTTAATTCAAGCACAGATGCTATGACCATGATAGGCAAGGCAGATGTATACTTTAATGATGAACTGGCATGGTCACAAGCCGATACAACACTATCAATTATGAATGGAACGCTTCTGATCATCGATATTGATTCTGAAGATATTGATCACCATTTTCATGACCAGCCAATATACGGCACAGTAAATATGCTCTCAAATGACGATGGTTTTACAATATCTCTGCCGACTCCACGTAGTATACAGGAAAAAATTGAACAAGAGTTAGCACAACTGGGGATAAATGCTACGCAGGCACAGTCTGCAATTGAAACGAGAGCTACAGAAGTAGAAGGAACATTCGCAGAAGAAGTCGTTGATGTAGTTGATAATATCACCAACTCGATAAGAGATATCATAGTCTCAGAGTAAACAAACTTGGAATTAAGGTAAACTCGATAGACCTCTTTAGGATTTGAGCATACACAACTTTTCGATGTCACCACGGGAATTGACGCGAAAAAGGGGCAACAGATGATATTGCTATACTAGCCAGGTCTTCTGTAAGGTTTGTTCGTAAGTCTAAAATCACTTATGAGCTAAGTGCAATATGATGGGAGAAGATAAACAACCACCACCAGTATTAGATTGGGACAAAGTTGTGAACAAGAATGTTAGGTCCAGAGAAGGCGAGCCCATAGGCAACATAGTTGCTCATATGAAAGATTCACTTCAGATAGAAACTACGGGTTCAAGAGGGCAGTATATCATACCAAAAGAACAGGTAACTGGATTTGACGGAGCAGAAGTTACTCTGAATCTGACCATTGATGAATTAGCAAAGTTCGCACTGGGTGGCGGACCCTAATTCAGTCTCTGGATTTTTACCCATATTTATCCTCTAGTCATATATGAATACTAAATGCTTGCATCTAGAATGGGACATCTTATGACAGTTATTATAATAATGAGGAAAGCCTAAGCAGGCAGTTAGAGGAGATGGAGTTAGTATAGAAAAGAAGGCCAAGCAGTCAGTGATAGGATGGTCAGTCATTCTTGCTGCATCTCTTACTATCATGTTGGCATTGACCACGTATGTGCTGAATCCTATTGTTCCAGCTTTATATCTAAGGTATCTTCAGGTCAGCGAGGTGGCTCTCGTAGGTTTCCTTGCAACACATACAATAAGCAAGATTTCGTACGGCTTGTCAATTTCATACTCTGAACAGACAGCCAAATCTATTAGAAGTCTCATCAGAATTGCTGGTTCAATAATCGTGATTGCCGTTGCAATTTCCTATCTAAGCCAAGACCCAGTCATAGCAGCGTCCATCAGTACTATATCGGGACTGGTAATTGGTTTTGCCGCTTCAAATTTGATTGGGAACATCATTGCAGGGATATATCTGGCAATAACTCGACCATTTAGAATTGGCGATAGAATCAAAGTGTTCAACGGGGATGGAAGGGTTAGCGATATTGGGCTTCTTTATACCAGACTTTTGCTCGATAATGGTGATGAGATGTTAGCATCCAATTCGTCAATGGTGACCACCAATATAATATTGAGAAAAAA
>DATAAU010000022.1:0-14983 GCA_036259955.1 Nitrososphaera sp.
TACATTCTGGCACAAGATCGTCAGAATATATGATGGGTCATAATACGATATGAATAGTGGCTTGTTATCGCCAGCCAAAGATTTTAATGCAGCCCAAGCACGCGTAAGACAGACGCTGGATAAAGGCGTGCAGATCGACCTCTCCACAGAGTCCTGCAAGCGCTTCCTTAGACGAAAAGTTAACCAAAAGGTGGGTGTGGTAATACTATATGTAGACATTGATGGCTCGACTAAGATGAGCATAGCACTGTCTCCTGAGAAGTTTGCCACTATATTACATGTATTTTCACAAGAGATGAGCCTAGTAACCTCAGAATATGGCGGATATGTGCTAAAATATGTAGGTGATGCAATAATTGCCCTTTTTCCTGCCGAATATGATAGGGGCCAAGCATCCAAGAATGCACTAGAGTGTGCGAAGGACATGCAAAGGATCATCAGAGAGTGTGTCAACCCCGAGTTGAGTGCCCGCAGGTTTCCAGAGATAACCGTGAAGATGTCAATCGACTACGGTGATGTACAGGTCGTGCTCTATGGCAAGAGTATAGACAGGTCTCATATTGATATAGTAGGATCGAGCATCAGCATGGCTGCAAAAATGATACCGCTGGCAAAGACTTGGCAAATAGTTATTGGCCAATCAATGTATAAAAATCTAGACAACAATCAAAATCTTATAGAAGCGAATGTTGATCGCACGAGATGGACTTATATCGATGAAAAAACTGGAGGCGGCTACAGGCTGTACGTGTTAAGCTGAGTCTTTAAAGGTCTGGTTGAAACAGCAGTAGTAGTTCTTATTCTTGATTTAACGCAACCAATATTTTACAATTAAGTGATTGATGCCCAACAATATCATAACCATCGGAGACAAGATTATAGGTTTCTCGTTCACTGTAAGCCTGGCTTATGAAGCAATTATTAACCCCGACGTTGCGGTTGGAATGGGCTCGTTAATTCCCACACAACATTAATGCCTGCAAAAAACCAAGGAGAGCTTTCACTTCTTTCGAAGTTAGTAATGAGCGAGCATATTTATTTGAAATATTCTACTTTTATTGCGTGAGCGTAGTCAGTGAAATAATGCCTCAAAAAGTAGTTATTACGGTAGACATCAAGGATAACCCTTCTGCTCTTGATATATCAAAATTAATGGCAAAACATAGAATCGGATCGATTGTAGTAGTTGAAGGCAACAATAAGAGGCCAGTTGGCATAGTCACCGAAAGAGATATCATAAGTAAAGTATCTTCCCAAAACAAGAGTGCAGATCAGATTGCAGTCAGCCACATCATGTCGTCGCCTCTTGTCACAGTTAAATCCATTGATTCTATTGACACTGCAGCAGAGACGATTGCAGAAAATAAGGTCAAGCGACTAGTTGTAATAGAGCAAGATGGTTCGATGGTTGGTATATTGTCGGTAAGCGATATTGCAAGAAAGCTAGCAAAAATACTGACGGAGGATTACAGCAGATACCGATCTCTTCGAAATTTGCTGGATACGGATTAATGACTAACCATTTCACCTGAAAATTGGGTGAGAGATATATTCATTTCTTGATGCATTATCAAGTTTCCTCACCCTGTTGGCGTCTTATTTGCTTCGTCTACCGCTACAATAGCCATATAAGGTTGAGAGTACCAAGAGAGTTTATCCATACCATTTGTATTAATTCTGTTTCGATGCTAGAGAATTCTAGTGAAGGTCATGCAAAGATAAATTAGGCATGGCATGCATTTATTCTTGAACTTTCAATTCATTTCATTGCAATATTGGGGGCAAAATGTTCAAACTAAACGAGTACCTACACATCCAGCCAAGCATACTGGCAGTCTCGATAGTCTCCCTTGTAGTGATGATGGGCTCCACAATGGTCACTCCATCGTTGACGCTTTACGCCAAGCATGACCTAGGAGCAAATGAATTTCTTGTTGGCGCAGTTATTGCAGGCTTTGCCATAGGCCGATTGATCTTTGATTTGCCAGCAGGATTCCTAGCCGACAAGCTTGGCTTAGCTAGAACGATGATTCTAGGACTTGGAATCCTTATTGGAGCATCAACTCTTGCAGGCTTTGCCTCAAGTTATTGGGTATTGCTTTTTGCAAGGTTGCTGGAAGGGATAGCATCATCCATCTATGTGAGCGCCGCCATCGCGTTTGTGCTCCTGTCTTCAGATAATGCAAAGCGAGGGACAAACATTGGAAGTTATCAATCAATATTGATGCTTGGTCCTATCATAGGACCAGTAATTGGAGCGCCTATCGCAGGATTTTTCGGCTATAACGCTCCGTATTTTGCATTTGCTGCATTAATATTTGCGGCGGCAGTAATCATAACAGTTTTTAGCTACCTGGAGAAGTTCAATATTGTAAGGACAGAGAAGCAGAAGGACGAAAGCAGACAGGCAGGTATGACAGCCTACCTCAATACGGCAGCAATTGCCACTTTTGGCTTTGCCTTCCTACGTTCTGGAATATATACTACAGGTGTACCCCTCTTCGGATATGGAAGCCTGAATCTATCGGTATTTGATATGGGCATAATTCTTACAATGGCTTCGCTTGCAAATTTGATTAGCTCTTTCTTCTCAGGCAGACTTACGCAAATATACGGTATGCAAAAGCCTCTCTTTGTTGCTATTCTAATTTCTGGACTGCTAGTTGCAGTAATTCCATTATCTACATCAATGGTTTACCTGCTTGTCATCATTACTTTGATTGGGATGACTTCAGGCTTTTTTGGCCAATCTATTGCATGGGCTGCTGAGCAGATAGAAGAGAAAGTAAAGAGAATTGGCAAAATGAACTATAAAGTCGCATTAGCCGTACAATCACATGTTACACGCGGAATTGGATTTAACAGGATGATAGGAGACTTGGGATTGATATTGGGACCGCTATTTATAGGCTATTTTATCACATTATTTAGCAACGATCCTCTGCTATGGTTCATCTCTTTTGGTTCTACTAGCGCAGTACTTGTAATGGCCTCATTTTTCATCCTTAGTACCAGAGCCAAAGCCACAATTCCAAGTCCTCACAGTAACTTCTAATGTTGTAGCCTATGTGTATCATATTTCTCCTTGGTAGGAAATGCCCTGCCACATACGTCGCATAGATATGGATCGTTGGCAAGGTGCCCAGGTCCAGAAGGTTTATCTGATGATGCCATGACTTGAAATATAATATCAGATATCTAATAAAAAGATTGTAAATCCAGTGAGAGGCAAATCGTAAATCGACCTTCTAGGTCTGTCCATGATGGATAAGCATGAAAATGTCGAAATTGCGAAGACAAAAGTCTCTACGCTGTATCAAACGTACAAAAGGAGTTTAGCTGCAATAAAGACTGGCGGCCCTCCTGCTCTGGGGAATTGGGGAGCAAAGCAGGAGTTGTGAGTCCCGCCAGATCTGCCTTGTAATTGCGTAATACATGTTTATATTCACAGAGGTGACTTCCTCTAGAATTAAGTAATGGTACACAAGTTTAAAAGTTTTTACTACATTATTATACGGCCGCACATATTCTCTATAAAAAATAAAATTATTAGATCTATGAAACTGTAGTGAAATGACTTCCTCAACTTAATAATTACCCACTGCGAGATAAGATTGCAGCCTTAGTTGGCATAAAATTCCTGAATTTTAGACTGAACCTTCTTTTTTGAATATCTGAAGAAGAATAGATCTTCTTAAGATTATATTTATATATTAAATTTCTAATTACATTAGCTATGGTGGGAAGATCAAGAGGCAACAAACAAGTTGATAAAAATGCAGCAAAGGAGAAAAGTTCTGATTCTAGTAAGCACAAGAAAAAAGCGCAAAGAAAGCATAACCTAGGAGGAGGACAAGCAAGAGGAAAAAGCAAACGACAACAGTAAGACAAAAAATAATGAATAAACCTTTAGGTTGTTAGCGTACGAGTTTGGGGACAAGTCTTTCTCTATCTGACATATAGTACTCAAAAACTTATTGTGCTTCTTTGTGCAGGATTAATAGGCGGATTTTGTATTGTAAATAATTAGTCCGCTTAACTTTCTATTTAGATCATCGTATTGTAATAATTTTTCAAAGGACTGATAATGATCATGATTATTGTTATTCCTGTTTTCTGCTACAAAATCATGCCATGTCAAGTATCCAGGATCAAAAGGTAGGACGAGACAGAAGATTATCTGTAAGCCAACCCATAACTAGCTCATATACCTCTTCTGCAACCTCGTCGAGTCCATGACCCGCTCCTTTGTATGAGATAATTTTTTTGGCTCATGTGCCTGCTGATATACCTTCTGGGAGCAACAAACTGGAAGGACTTATCATAAGTACCATGAATCAAAAGTGCTGATATTCCTTGGGTTAATTTGGATATCCCTTATGCTGCGCCATAGCTTTGAGTAGCCAATGTCACAATTGTAGAGCCATTTTTAACCCCAATACAACTGCTAATCTGCATAATTTATGCGGATAAAGAAGATGAAATCGACCTTAGTTTATCAGGAGACCTAAATTTTTACTCTATTTACTGGATTCTTCTCTTTACTTTTCATCTAATAAAGATCTGGATGAATCTCAAGCTATGACCATCCCCCTGCTAGTACCTCCAATCCCACTATAGTGAGATAAACTAGAGTTGTAGGGAAATAATATTTTCATTACAAATAGAACGACAGGAAACGAACAGATGCATTTGGATATTACTTATTCAAGTTCTTGGACCATACAACTTTTTGCTTTTGGTTGGTTAAAACAGGCAAAAATGAGCGCCTCAACACAGTTTATGCAAAGCGCCAAACGAAGGCGTTCCCCAACCTCCATCCACTCCAGTAAGATAAACTACAGCGATCGATGCATATGATGTTGTGGGGTATGGAGAAGAATAGTGCCGACAAAGTAATTCGCTCTTTCTGTGTGAAGCTTTATCAGATCATATTGGTATTTGTCTTCCACAACCACGGTACCTACTAGACTATACGTATTATAATATTAAATCACACCAAGTTATTCAGTCAGCTACAAGTAGTCATATGTGCTAATTGATGATAGTTCATTTGGTTCTCGTTCTTGATCATGCAAAGACTGTATATCCTATTTTCTTTCGGTTTATAAGAGTAAACTGTACTATGTTGTATGCGAACAGTTGTTGCTCGGAGAAGATATGCTTGTAAAGATAATGGTGAGGAATACCAGTCAGAGATTGATTACTCATTCATCTGAACAGCAATTTCAGTGGTCTGCGTTTATTGAAACAGAACCTACGGAATTTAGAAAGGAAATCAAAAAAGTGATCTATCATTTGCATCCTACTTTTCCTAACAAAGACGTTGTGAAAACAAACGAGAGTGAGGGATTCGTGCTCAATGCACAGGGGTGGGGAGAGTTCATAATAACTGTCGAACTAGTACTTTATGACAATAGAAGGTTGATAGTTGAACACTATCTTTCGTTATTTTCGAAGAACCGTCCAATGGAAACTGCAAAGACGCTCTTTAAGAAGGACTTTTCATAAGTTCTCATATACATTCAACCCCGAGCTGTGATTATCTACTATAATCCTGTCGAACAAACAACTAATTACTATTCTATGACATGAAGTATACAAACTTCTAACTATTTCTAAAAATCCTATCTTTTTAATTATTCTCCTAATATAGTTTTATGACGAATATCCAACGATGATAAAAAATTCCAGCAAGAAAGTAGCAGTAGTGACAGGCAGCTGTAAGAGCATAGGTCAAGCCATTGCTCTGGAATTTGCCAAAGAAGGCTACTGTGTTGCAATTAATGGAGTGGATAAATCGGCTCTCGATAATGCTGTCAAGAATATTGCGAGAGAAATTAGCGGTAAAGATGAGGACCCTCGCATAATTTCACTCGTTGGTGATATCTCATCTGGGGAGATCGCGGAGTCTTTAGTCGAACAAACCATCAAAAAATACGGTAGGATAGACGTTTTGATTAACAACCTAGAATTGCTTGGCGATCCCCAGCGGGTAAATTCTACCAACAAGATCGGGATAGAAAAGCCTGTATCTCCATACTTCACTTTGGAAGAATTTGAGTTTTCCGATAATAGTCTAATAGGCGCATATATTAGTACAAGGGAAGTTGCAAAATGGATGAGCGATAATGATACAATTAATAATAATTATTCCATCATCAATGTTTCATATTGCCCGGATTGTATACCTTCTTCAAGGGATCCTTTTACTTCTTCGAGGTCGGGCATAGACCTCTATACATCGTCAAGGGAAAGTACTAAGATCCTCACGAAAAGTACTGCTCTAGAACTTGGAAAGATCGGTATCCGTGTAAACGGCATAGTGCCTGGCATTATATTTCCTAACGAAGGTGAACGATATGGCAGTGCCACCAGCACCAATAATAACAACAATGACTGGGAAAAGGATATGATTCCGATTAAGAGAATTGGTCAGCCAAGAGAGGTTGCTCAAGTTGCTACCTTTTTGGCATCAACTAAAGCAAGCTATGTCACGGGAACGCTAGTGTATGTTGATGGTGGACTTGCGCTTAATCGGCCAGCACGCTTCCTCGAACAGAATTTAGAAGTTGATTGACACATTTTATGAGATACATCAAATAATCCTCCTGTTAAAGGCTGGCTCTAGATTAAACTAGCAGATGTTGGCTATCTAACGGTCACGAAACGTAAGCCTGTCCCACAAGAGCTATTTGTCACAGCATAACGAATGCGGCCATCCTTGATATTGGTATAATCAATGATTACAGAGTATTCTCTGGCGTAACCATTCAGGATTTCCTTTGTACTCTGCGATAACGTTAGAGTAGTAGTGACAGAATGAACCCGCCCAAAAGTGAGAAATATTATGATCCTTGACCCCTAAATATTAATGGAGGCATCACCTATTTTGCTTTCAAGGATAGGAAAAATTTTTGTATCCTCACCTTCAATAGAAATTTGGGTCAGATTTCTCATTTCAAAGGAAAAATAGAGTCAGAACAAAATGAGTGCACGTGTACAGTTCCCATCAATCTATCTTTATTTCTCTTCCTCTTGGAGGGGTTTTCTTTTGGAATACTATCTCCAATATACCATTGGAATAAGTGGATCGAGCAGTTTCTATATTGGTTTCTGATGGCAAGTCTATGATGCGATGATATTTCCTCTTTGCTTTGTCGGTGGTTAAGACTTCTACAGCGCCTTCAAATGCGCTGACTTTGATCTCCTGCTTAGAGATACCGGGCATCTCTACTGTAACTTTCACTTCCTTATCCGTTATAGTAACATCTGCCAAAGGCTCGCGCTCAGCTGTAAGCATGGGTTGACCAACCCGAGGTCTTCCTCCTTTAAGCGACCATTGTGACGGACGAACGTTGCCGAATTCTCGGAACTGCGGCTTACCGTCAGCGCCTACGGTATAAGAATATCCATAGACCAGAGGACCGATTTCTCTTGCCGTTTCACCACCAGATGTTTGATATTCTCTTACAAGATCCTTAGGAATTCTTTCTATATCTTGTATAGTCTGTTCAAAGACATGCTCCATTTCATGTCTCATTTCATCAAAGTCTTTAAACCAATCTTCAGGAGTCAGACTGAATCTTTTATTGCTGAAGGGAGTCAGGTAATCCCATCTTCTTTGTCGTTCTCGTCCTCCTCCTTCTCTTTTAGCGCTAGGCTCCCCTGACCCTCTAAACGATTCAGTGTCTTTTTCTTGCTCATCTTCTTCCTGGGGTTCATCATCAGCATCTCTAATTCTTCTTCTCATTTTACGGTCGCCACCTTTTTCTTATACTTGACAGCTATCAAATATATACACACAAACATGTATATTATACTGTTGTAGATGGCCTTTCGTCGTTTTTATCTTTAACGGTCCTCCTTCCATTTTAAATTCAAAGTGATGCAGTTTTGTGTGTAAAGTTACCATTATTTTTATTATATCCAGTTAATTCTTCGCTTATTTTCCAGAGGTTAACTGCTACTTGAGGGTTATCGGCGAACCTCGAAAGGTGAGCTGGTTTTCGGTTTACAAAATATTCACCGCTTATATTCTCTACCACAGATGAGGAGGCTAAATATACTGCAGTATCTGCACCTTTTTTTGGACTAACCAAGAATGGGGTAATGATAAGCCAAATTAGTCTATAATGCCAAGGACTGCTTTGTACAAGATTTGTTCTAACTCCTCCAGGATGGAAGCAGTTTGATGTAACCCCAGTTCCCCAAGATCTTCTCGCTAATTCCTTTGTAAATAATATATTTGCTAATTTTGATTGCCGATATGCTTGTACACCATTGTACCTTCCTCTTTCAAATTGTAAATTATCAAAATCAATGTACGCACCTCTATGAGCTACAGAGCTAGTCGTTATTATTCTAGAGGGACTACTCGTCTTCATTCGTTCGAAGAGAAGATTAGTTAGAAGAAATGGTGCTAAGTGGTTTACAGCAAACGTATATTCAATACCGTCAACAGTGGTTAAGCGCTTAGAAAGAAATACACCAGCATTATTGATAAGAATATCAAGACTCTCATAAGTATCTAAAAATTTCTTGGCTAATTGATATATTGATGCCTGCGAAGACAGGTCAGCGAGAAGATAAGAGGCTCGATTCTTATTGGTATCGATGGAAGCATTTCTACAAATCTGTTCTATTGTCTCTTCACACTTTGCCTTATTACGACCAACCAAGACAACATTTGCTTTCATCTTGGCAAGACCAATTGCAATTTCTTTTCCTATCCCGGATGTGCTTCCAGTGATAAGACAAGTTTTGCCTTCTATCATCTCTTATATCTCACACTAACAGGTTTTAATACAACTCAGATATTGAATTTTCCAAAGCCGTTATTTACATCCAGGCTGCATCATCTAAGTATTAGCGCATATTCTTCTTTTGTTAGGAGATTCGCGCAATGATCAAAAGACTTTGTTATTGTCAACATAAAGAAGACGGGCGTAAAAAGCCAAATTTCATACTCTAGCATTCATTTATGGGACCTTCTGCTAGGATATTGTATATAGCTCTATCGTAATTCTTAACTAATCAAAAGCCATCCTCTCATAGTGATAAATTTGTCTATATAATATAGGCTTAAACCAATTCCTTTTGATGAAATCTATAGAAGGCTCTATTTTTTATATAAGATATTTAATAAATTCTCCACAAAGTTTAATTAAACGACTCGCTGATTGGAATCGGACGATATTAATTTGTACGCTACCTGTAGGGAGGAAATATGAAGTGGAAGACTCTGGATCTTTAGATGCCTCAAATAGCACTCGAAAGAAAATTTTGATTGTAGATGATGAGCCGGATGTAACCTTCACAATTAAGGTAATCTTGACGTCGAATGGGTATCAGGTGGATGCTTTTGAAGATGCAGAAGAGGCACTGGCTAACTTTAGAAATGAAGTATATTTCCTGGCATTTCTTGATATAAAGATGCCAAAGATGAATGGATTTGATCTTTACAAGAAATTGCTCGAAATAGATAGAGAGATCAAGGTTTGCTTTCTGACTGCTCTTGGAGAATTCGACGACTATTATAGGCAGTACAGAAAAGAAGATGTAGCTCCTGTATGGGGAGTGAGACATATTGTTAGAAAACCAATAGACAACTCCAAATTGCTAGAAGAGGTATCAATCATGACGACCACAGCAGGATAACAGAGGGTCAATGGCAGAATTACTCTTGATGCATATAAGTTGATCTATCTTGCGGATAGATGACGAGGAAAGGGCAAAAAGAGTACATTCTTTTTCGAGAAGACAGGCTATTCGAACAGTGATACAGTCCTTCCTTCGCTCAGTTCATTTTAAATTTATTGTATTACCATCAATAATTCTTTCCGTAATCACAGTTGTTTCTGTTACCTTCCCTAACAGCTGGGTGGTATCGGATGCAGACCATTTTTACTTTGAAATATTTGCAGTTATGCTTTCAGCTATAGTAGCATTCTACTGTATAACAAGAGCTTATACACTCAATGAAAAATTCAGTCTTTTTGTAGGGATAGGATTTTCGACAATTGCGATCATTGATCTTCTCCATGCACTATTCTCGTACGGCGCTGTGGGGAATAATGAATTTCTATCTTATTTTATACCACAGACCTGGTTTGCAGGACGAACTTTCCTTGGAGCCATGCTGGTTATTGCTGTTGCAAAATATGCTCCGAAAGTAGAGAAGCAAGATGCGCAACAGATGAAAGTTAAAGAAAAATCTCAGCAGAGCATCAATAACTTAAGCGGGAAGTCGGATGCACAGAAATATCATGGTGGCGATTATAATGAGCGCAGCAAGAATATCAGTAATAATGAAAGCAAGTACGACCATTATGATACCGATACAACTCAGACAGAACAGAGCGAGGAGAAACTACACCGAGGCCTTTTACTCTCCTTATCCTTGCTTGCATTGTTGGCAATAAGTGTGGTTGTAATGTCCTTCTTTACAATCTTTCCAGGTATTGTACTACCCTTTTCGATAGCGAGACCATATGAGAATCCTTCGCTAATACTTTTCTCAATCGCATTATTTCTTTTTTATAAAAAGAGGCTCTATAATTCAAACGATGCCTTTTACAAAGGGATATTGGGTGCTCTTATAATAGACGTATTTGGTCAAATAGTGATGTCATTCTCGAACCAAAACTTCCAGACAGCCCATAACGTTGCACATATGCTTAAAAATTCTGGCTACTTTATAATCATCCTATCTCTTGCAGTATCCAGCATACAATATAACAAACTCGCAAAGCAAAGAGAAGCAACTATTATGCTGCAATATAACAAATTAAAAGAAATGGATAAGATGAAAGATGAATTCATCAACGTGGCAGCGCATGAATTGCGCACTCCCATTCAACCAATAATTGGTTTAAGCGAAATCCTAAGATCAAGAATAAGGAATAACGATGACGTCAATCGTAGCAGTAACAATGCAGAAAACCAAGAATTTGTAGATGTCATTCTAAGGAATGGGCAAAGACTTGGCAAATTGGTGGAAGACGTACTAGACGTCACCAAAATAGAAAGCCAGTCTCTAGAATTGCGTAAGGAGCGTTTTGATTTAAATGAATTGATTATTAGCATAATTGACGACATAATGACAGCAGAGGCAGAATCGATGGTATATGGCCTGCCCGCTAGACGCAAAGAGAAAAATAATGTAAAAATAAGCTATCAACCTCGGCCCCTACATGTACATGCAGATAGAAATAGGATTGCCCAGGTTATTTCTAATCTTCTAAATAATGCCCTGAAGTTTACGTCGGAGGGCCACGTTATGATTACTGCAGAGAAAAAGCGAGAAACAAATAGCAGTAATAATCCAGATGTAGTTATTATTAGCGTGTGCGACAGTGGTTCAGGTGTAGATTCTGAAATAATGCCTAGGCTCTTTACCAAATTCTCATCTAAATCTTTCTCAGGCACAGGTCTAGGTCTGTATATTTGTAAAAATATCGTTGAAGCTCATGGCGGCAGGATATGGGCTGAAAACAATAAGGATACAAAAGGAGCAACATTTTCATTCACGCTTCCTCTTGTTAATTGATAAGGGCGCAGATACGCAGCATTTATCATTCAGAATTGATTCGGTAAGCATAAGTTGTATTCGCTTTCTTCTCAACCCCAAAACTACTGAATTCATTATGCTAAATGTATAATGGTATGTGTAGTGCCTAGGTTTGAACACCTGCGCGCTCTTGTTGGACAACTTGGATAAGTTCAGCAGTAAGTTTAAATGCATGTTATTATATTTTTTAAACGCTTACAACTGTCTATATCACCAGACGTAAGTTTGTGAAATTTAGGCGAGGTGTAATTGAGAACTATGAATGCTACAACAGCCATAATAGCAAATCGGGATCTAATAACAAATGATGGCAAGATCTCAAAGCAGGTGAAATTTGTCCTTTGCAGTCACTGCTTTTGGAATGCGTCATTATTAGGTCGAGAAGTAGGCAGAATCTGTCCCTCATGTAAAGGCAGCACTATCAATTCAATGCCATTAGCAAGGAACGTACGCGCTTGTTAAGGAATTTGCAGCACAAAACGTCAAAAAGGCATAGAATTTCGATCGATTCGTCGCAGACGGTTTGACAATTACATTACATAACTCATGTCTAAGTATGTAATTGTCTAACTTCCTTCAAATTTTTATAAAAGAATTTATACGCATTGAGAAGGGGTTCTAAAATGACTTTTGTAGCAACATATATCCAAATAGAAAAAATGCAATAATTATTAGATTACAAGAAATTCATACAAAGATACACTAGGCAATGTATTTGTTAGCAGACATCTTTGTTTAAGATTATGCCACACAGTAATAGTTTTTATAAGCTTAAAATCAATTACAAAGGCAGAAGAGATGCTCATTCCAGTACGATGTTTTACTTGCGGAGGACTCATTGCAGACAAACATGCAGAATATTCAAACAAAGTCAGGACTGGAGAGGATCCAGCAAAGGTCATGGACTCACTTGGAATAAAACGTTACTGTTGCAGGAGGATGTTCATTTCAAATGTCGATACTATATACCAGATCATTCCCTACTATGAAGCGCTCAGAAAGCGCATGTTCGAGATCCAATCGGACATAGAATAATTTTAAACAAATAGTAATAAATTATGTCAATATTGAAAAATTCTTATGCCTTCTATATCCTCAATACATGGTAGAATAGTTTTCAACAGCAGAGGAAGCAAGACCATTGAAATTGACGTTATAACGGATGGCAAATTTATCGGAAGGGCATGTGCACCCTCAGGCGCATCGGTAGGAAAGTTTGAGGCACAGAGCTTCCCAGAAAACAGACCAGAAGAAGCACTTTCTATGCTAAATGCCAATATCAACAAATTTTTAGGCTTACAGGCAGAAGACATACATGCACTATATGAGGTGTTGAAGTCAATAGACAGGACGGATAACTATAGCAAGGTCGGAGGATCTGTAGCTTATGCAATCAGCATCGCAGCTGTTGACTCTGCCGCCAATTCCCTAGGTATTCCGCTTTTTAAATTGCTAAAACCAACCAAACCATATAGATTTCCGTTTCCGCTTGGCAATATCCTCGGTGGCGGTGCACATGCAGGGCCAGGTACTCCGGATCTCCAAGAAATTCTTGCATGTCCGGTGGGTGCAAAAAATATCCTTGATGCCCTTGAGATGAACTTCAAGCTTCACAGGGAGGCACGCAAAGTAATAGAATCCATAGACAATCGCTTTACCTACGGCAAGGGAGATGAGGGAGCTTGGGCTCCAAATGTGAATAATGATCGGGCACTTGAAATTATAGAAAAGGCAGTCAACAATTGTGGCTACACAATGGGCAAGGACATGGCAATAGGAATTGATTTTGCCAGTTCGTCATTCTGGAACGAAGAGGAGCAGTTGTATGATTATGCACGACAAGGCATCAAACGGGATACCAGCGAGCAAATCGAGTTTGCAAATAGGGTTATGCGCGACTATAAGCTAATTTATGCGGAGGATCCGGTGCATGAGGGTGATTTCGAAAGTATGGCTATTTTGAACAAAAAGAACCCTAGGACGCTGGTTACTGGGGACGACATGCTTGTAACAAACGCAGGCAAGGTAAGAGAAGCAGTCAAATATGGAGCATGCAGCGGAGCAATATTGAAAGTCAATCAGGCAGGCAGTCTATACGAAGCGCTGGAGTTTGCTAAAGAGTGCACCAAGAACAAGATCGGGATAATTACATCGCATAGGTCAGGCGAATCAACTGATTCACACATTTCTCATATTGCCATTGCCACTGGCTCTAAGATGCTAAAATCTGGCGTATTAGGAGGCGAGCGTATCGCTAAGCTCAACGAGCTTGTGCGATTAACAGAGTATGATTTAGTGGAAGGGATGCAAACGCTATAACAACGGTTTATGAATTCGAAATAACTCCAGGAGCATAAGGCGTTAGGGTCTCTATCATAGCATTTGTCTCAGCTCATGATTTGTACCTCCACTGCAATCCCTTAAAGATTAAGGCACTTTGTACTTCAGACTGATTTGACATGGGATTAAGTTTAAAATTATTTTTTACGTAAAGAGAGAATGCAGATGAATGACTGTGGCTATTGCTAACAATAATAATAATGCGTTGGGTACATTGGCTCTTTTCTATAGGCAGAAATTCCATAACACTGTTTTTACAATACTGTTTTTGCTTGTAGGCTTACGTGCCTGCAGGATATTTAGAAAAGAAAAGGTAGAGAGGATTTCTCAACAGTTTGGATGTATATACCCATCCAGATTGAATCTTATTCCTCTAAGGGTAGAGATTGGAGGAGTCTTCATGATCTCTATTTTCTATTGAGTAAAGTTACCAATGCCATCAGTACTATTTCCGGTTATTCCTCTAGCTGTGGATCCGAGCTGCGCTTGAGATCGCGATATATAGTCTAGTACATAGGGGTTGTTAGGAGATATATTATTAATCTGTTGTAAAATATCTATCGCCTCATTATATCGTCCAGCAGAGTAGTGTATAAGAGCCTGTCGATACATTTGTGTAAACACCCCTTCCGAAGGAATGACATTTGCCCTGTTCAGAAAGTCCTTCACGATGCTCACCGGAACTAAAAAGTTATGACTTTGACTTGCCTCTCCTGTGATTGGGTCGACGACACCAAAGGTCGCAACTCCTACTACTCTGCCGGAGCTATCTAATGCCGGTCCTCCACTATTTCCACTAGATATAGGCGTCTGCACCTGAATTGCTTGCCATCCCCCGGGAGTTGTCTGGAATCCACTGAGTTGTCCGCTAGTTATCGATGGTTCGACACCTTGGCCTTGAAACGCTTGTCCAACGATAGCAGGAAATCCAATTGCGATGATATTATCTAAAGATTGGAGTGTTGTCTCATCGCCAAGAGGCAATGTTGGGAGGTTGGATCCTTCTATCTTTAGAACAGCAACATCTTTTCCAGGAGTGGGTTCACCCGTAGCACTAGGTATTATTTCAGC
>DATAAU010000023.1:0-11059 GCA_036259955.1 Nitrososphaera sp.
GTCGTCGTACCACCTGTCAGTGAATTTGCACTTGGACTACTATTCACAGGTGCACTCCCATTAGTGCCAGTCATAGTAGCATTAGTTGCATTCCCTGCTCCAGTCATAGTAGCATTAGTTGCATTCCCTGCTCCAGTCATATTCTGCTGTTGTGCTAATACTGGCTGCTGATAGCTGCCAATTAGTGATAGTCCTGACAGCAATATTGCTGCAGTAACTATGGCGCCAGCCATAGGAATAGCGGTCCTCGCTTTGATCGTACCTTTCTTGTTGTTATCATCCATTCCACGTAATAGATCCATAGATGACCGTGTGGACGCTATGACACTTAATAATTTCACATAAAAACGATTGGAAGGGACTCGCAAGAAAGACTTAATGGATTGATCGAATTGTCTGAGGCCCGACGATTACCGTAATGCAGGACATATTACTTAGTTTAACAGGACTCTTATGCTGCCGCGGCGCGTTCATTTTGCCCTGATGGTTGAGACTCTCCTTGATGATAGATAATAGTCCACTTCCAGGTCATGATGTAATGGTCTTCGGTGGTTCGTCTCTCTCATTTGTACCATTACCTTTACTACTTCACTCCTTAGTCTTCCTGTCTTTTAGGTAGCCAATCCTGTGGTAGTATCTATTGTTTACAGCTCATGCTTCTCTTTTATAAGTCACATATAAAACCGCCCCATTCCTTGTAGATTCGTCGATCTTGAAGGAAGGATACTTGTTGCTGTCACTCAACGCAATTATCTCATAAATTAAAGGCCAGATGACTTTATTTTCTCGTTCAACATCTTCCGGCTTGTTCCACTCATCTGTCTGATAGAGGCTGCGAATCTTCTCGTTGCCCTGCGATGCAGCCTTAAGTACATCAACTAACGGAACGTATCTATCTCCGAACGAGGTTAGGTTAATCGTGGCATTTTCAAGTGCCGCCCAAATCTCATCGCGGTCTGCTGGCGTTATTATTTTTCCTGCGATTGATTCTACTCCTCGAGTAAAGTCCTCCATGCTTATGTTGAACCCTGATGACTTGGCACACTCTTTACATTTAGCTCTCCATGTCTTCACCCGGCCACGCTGACTATACACCTCTGTGGGATACGACATTTCTGCCTTAGTAGAATAAGTCGTATTGCAGTAGCCGCATGTAAGATTAGCGAGGGCTTGATCAAACCTTTCCTGGTCTTTTATGTCTACTAATACCATTAATACTTCTTGTCCTCCCTGTTACTCCTCTTTCTTTGTTATCTTTGTTTTTCGTCAACTTGATATCGCCATCTCTTGGATAAAAGGAGTTCTCAAATACCATCTAATGGCTAACCCTATAGGTCTGCTGCGCTCTTGATAACTCTTGATAAGTATTTTTTAGGAGGAAAATCAATCTACGACCTTTATCTTTATTCTCAAGCGATCTTACTTTTTGGCTACATGATAAGGCTCTCATCTGAATTGTTGGTATGGGATAGAAGGGCATTATGTCGTGCAATAGCAATTGTTGTTGAATTTATCTTTGAGTATCATACAGATACTGCTTGAGAAGTAGGAGAAAGAAGAGAAGCAACAAGCGTTACTGAAGAATTATCTACAGAATATTCACTAGACGGCTATAATGACGACGGGGATAACCCTGACAGCAGTACAGGGCAAACAACCTCTGTTATTAGTGGACGTAGTGATAATAATACCACTACTACTAATGCCAGAGTTTCCATAGTTCCTGGCTCCACTAGCCTGACTCACATTGCATACCAACCAAACCCCGCTCAAGTCAGAGTCGGCGACACAATTACCTGGACAAATAATGACTTACAACCACATACTGTCACATCACGTGAAAATGCAGAAGCAGATGGCAGGTTTGACTCTGGCATAATGGCTCCCTAGAACATTTGAGCATACTTTTACATGACCTGATCAATATCCGTATTTCTGTATATTACCTCCAAATATGGTCGAAACAGTCAGAGTAATTAGCTGATTCTTATCTGAACATAAGAACATCAAGAACAGAGTCTTGTTGCTGCTATTGAGCTTTTGATTTCATGATGCTTGTCTTCCTCTGAAGCACTGCATATACTTCTGGTAATGCATACACAAAGCCAATATGTATGCAGTCGGTCTTCTCATCTAGAAGACACTGCAGCTCTTGGTTCCTTACCACTACTTCTGCTATCCTATTGCGCTTGTTGTCCTTAATTATCACCCTGTCTTGTTCAATTGCAATCTTTTCAAGGAAGGGTGCATGCTTAACAAAGGCTTCATACTTTGCCATTGTTTCCTGCATCATGCCAGTTACAAAACTTGAAAAGCTTATGCCTTCGCCTACTTTGTTCCCTTTTTTTACTTTCTTGTATAACTCATAGTATTTGTTGAAAACATGCTCCTTTACCGTAATGGTTTTAAAGCCTGGCTTTGGCATAGTTGTTAACGACAGGGACGGTTAGAGGACAGAACCTTATAAGATTTTTGTCAGCCGATAAGTCATGAGATGTTGACCTTATCTATCTAAAAATTGGACAAACTACCTTCATTAAGAACATTACTGTAATGTTACCGTCCTCATATGAGGGTTGACCAAAATCAACAAAACCTGCTTTACCAATATCGATGTTCACGGTGTAGCACGGTGCTAAAAGAGACAAATAGTCCTATCGACATCAGCATTTTACGCTCATTTAAAAATGAAAAATGTGTGGTTTGTGATAACCACTTACACGAGCAAACAGTAATAGTAGAAGTACAACAACCACCACTTAGACCTTCAAAGAATACCCCTCCTCGTCCTGCTCATACATCGTTGTTGTCGTCGTTATCGATGATACCAATGATATTTGAGACTGCTTATGATGTTCAACAACGATCCCATAAGCTTTCATTCGGCATATCTCAAATAGATTCTTTGATCGACCTTTCAGACAGTGGAGGAAGCATTTGTGTTGCCACTAGTAAAAATAGTAAGGATGGCGGCTTTCACGCACAAACCCTTCTCTCAAGACTATGCGTCAGAGCCTTGATGTCAAGACGACATGGCGGCTTTGGTTCACCTTCTGTAATATTTATTGACGCAGGCAACTGCTCAGATATTTACCAGTGTGTAAACTTTGCCCGTCAATATGGGCTTGATATCCAAAAGGTCTTGGATAGTATAGTTGTGAGCAGACCATTTACCATTCATCAGCTTGCAGGACTACTCATATACGAGCTTGAATCAGTAGCTATACACCGCTCTGGTGCTAAACTTGTAGTAGTATCTAATATACTGAAAATGTTCTCCCAAGAAACATCAGATCCACAATTAGATTATGATGAAGGTCAGTGGTTGCTCATAGAGATAGTAAAGTCCCTGCAGAGAATATCTGCTCAAGCAGTAGTTGTTATTTCCGTAAATAATACTAATATTAACAATAACTGCTCATCGCAATACTCAAGCCTCTTGCCGCATTGTGATGATTGGATTGATATTATTGCTGATAATGCATCCTCATCATCTGATGCATCTTACAAGTTGAGGTTAGAGATAACCAACCATCGCCATTATGATAGCAAGCGCCACTGTTTATCACTTTCAGGAAGAGAAGTACAATTAGTTCTCACTCGGTGAATACCTCTACGATGTATACAATCAGGATTATATCCTCATTTATTCTTGCGATTACAATAAAAGAAAGAGATGAAAGTCATTTCAATATTCTATGTTGCAAGACCGATCATAGAAAAGAAGAAGAAGAAGTTGGAGCGATGCATTTAACATTCCCAAGTTTTATTCGATATTATTGTACTACTACTGCCCAATTCCATCTTCTGCTTATTTCAATTCTGTTATGTATTATTTCGGATATATCTGGTAAGTGTGTTCCAACCAGGCAAAGCATTGATATCTGAATTAGGAATCGGAAAGAGATGTAGGAGAAGAAGAAGAAAAAGAGAAAAGGAGATCCAACATAACAATGAGTTTGTTTCCAACTGATGACGTTCTTGCCAGGCTGCAAGAACAATGGAAAGGCTATGCCGATGCTCTGCGGCAAGAAGACAAAGAAGCATTTCTTACAATGATAAAGAAATGTTATGCGCATGCAGCAGCAATTAATGCAAAAGGTGAGCCTTTCCCAAATGAAGCATTACTTATGTCCCTGTTATTCTCGCAATATAAGATGATTAATTGGTTAGTGCCAAAGATAGCTGAATTAAGCGCTATTTTGAATGAGCTTGAAAAAGAGAGAGGAGATAAGAAGAGCACTTGACTACTACTACTAATACCACCACGGGCTGGCTCTTTGATGCCTATCCTCAAGGCGACAAAATGATATTTTGGATAAAGCATGAAAAGAATGGCAAGATCATCCGGCTTGAAGACAGCAGCTGGTCCCACTCAATCTATGTCGCTTCTGATAACAAAAACGACTTAATTTCAGTAGCAAAAAATGAACGCCTTTCCTCATTCATTAAGCGCCATGAATTTGTCAAAAAATATGAAAAGATTATTGACGGAACCAAGTCTGAGGTATTGAAATTGAATTTGACAGACCCATCACAAGCCCAGAATTTAGCCAAGTGCATCATGCTTGGCGGTAGGTTTGGACAGTTCCGTCCTTATAACGTCGATATCTTGCCAGCACAATCCTATTTTTACGAACATAATATCTTTCCGCTTGTTTTTTGTGAAGTTACTATGTCTAGAGACATTAATAGCAGTAATGGTAGTAGATTGACCTGGTCGTGCAAAAAATACGATGATGTGTGGTCAACGGACTACAGGCTACCAAAGTTTAAGATCATTCATCTGAGCATCAAGCCCCGGAAACAGGAGGGCAAGCTATCCAAGTTCACAGACAAAATAGAATCAATATCTATCAGGAATGGAAATGAAATAATTGAAATTGATGGTGCTGACGATACTCAGATACTCTTTAGCCTTACCAAAATGATGTCTGCCCTTGATCCTGACTTTGTCTTTACTGAAGACGGTGATTCATTTGGATTTCCATATTTGGCTCATAGAGCCCAAGTCAATGATTGCAGTAATATCCTTGTCCTTGGACGGGAGCCATCGCGAGCAACAACTACTAGAAAACCAGTCAAAGATGGAACAACCTATTTCTCTTACGGTAGAATGCATTATCGTCCTTCCTCAACTCAGCTCTTCGGCAGGGTGCATATTGACACGCACAATTCATTTATTCTTGACGAGGTGGGCATGGCGGGACTCTGCGAAGTTGCTAGAGTATGTAGAATGCCCCTTCATAAGGCATCCCGTGCTACAATTGGGCGCTGCATGAGCAGCCTTCAGTGCTATCATGCATCGATAAATGACATCCTAATCCCTTGGAAATCGGCATTTGCAGAACATTTCAAGACCTATTCACAACTATTTGTAGGAGATCGTGGCGGTATGATATTTGAGCCGCAAGTAGGCGTGCATGAGCAGGTTGGTGAGCTTGACTTTTCTTCGCTTTATCCAAGCATAATGTTTGCAAAGAATCTGTCGGGTGAGACAGTTGTATGCACCTGTTGCCCTGAATCAAAGTTGCGTGTACCAGAGCTTGGATGGAACATCTGCGAAAAGAGGATTGGTATAGTACCAAGATCGCTTGAAATATTGCTTAAGAAGCGGAGTAGATACAAACAGCTACTAAACTCTCCTCAGATAGATCCAAAAACAAAACAAGTTTATCATGCAAGACAAGGATCGCTTAAATGGATTTTAGTCACAAGCTTTGGTTATCTTGGATATAGCAATTCAAAGTTTGGCAATATCGATGCACATATTGCTACATGCGCTTTTGATAGACGAGTGTTACTAAAAGGAGTCAGAGTTGCCGAATCACATGGTTTTAGGGTGTTGCATGGTATTGTTGATTCTATATGGATAATCAAACAAGGCGCTACTTATGAAGATTATCTAAAACTAAAGGAAACAATAGAGCAGAATACTGATTGTGCAATATCATTTGAAGGTATCTACAAATGGATTGCATTTTCTCACTCCAAGAGGAACAACAACCATGACCGTATTAGTAGTAAGCATATTCCAGTCCCAAATCGATACTTTGGTGTATTTGAAGGTGACGCCAACAATAACAACAATAGCAACCGCTGTCTAAAAGTAAGAGGCTTAGAGATGCGAAGGCATGACAATCCTCTATTTTTTAATAAGTTCCAAGCAGAAGTTCTAAAAGTCATTGCTAAAGGCAATACAATCGAAGAAGTCCGGATGTTGATGCCTCAGGTCAAAGATGTTCTTGACAGGTATGTGCAATTATTGAAAGACCAGACTGTTCCACTTCAGGAACTTGTCTTTACAAAGCAGCTATCCAAAGATTCTGATAGATATGTCGTCAATACTATCGAAAACGCTGCGCTCCGACAATTAGCAACTGAAGGCAAAATCTTGCGAGCAGGTGAAGTGTTAGAGTATGTAATAACTAACTATTACAACAATAACAAGTCCTTTAGTAAGAGAGCAACTCCAATTGAAATGGTTGACAATAAGACTACCAGCGGTACTGTATATGATGCCAGGAGATATGTAGAATTGCTAGTAGAAGTAGCCCAATCGATTACTACGCCTTTCTATTCTTAAAGAGAGATAAAGACTCACAAAAGAAGGATATCTGAGGTACTATAGACCTGATTGAATGGAAAGCAGAGATCTGCTCATAATCTGCTGCAAAAAGAGAGAGAAGTGTTAACCACCATATATGATCCTATTCTCGAGGATCAAAAATCTCTCATTTGAGATTTATAAGTTATAAAACTTTTTCAATTCAAATGACAAGGTCGAATTCCAATTAAAGCAGCAGAGCCATATCCTCTTCCCGCTTTTCAGATACGTCGCCTTAACTTTCTCCAAATCTTCGGAATATCGCTGTCATCTTTTTATTTACAAATTTCAGCGATCTGAGTTTGTTTAGATAATCGTACTTAATATTTCCATTGCTCTTTGTTTATTTCATTCCACCACGAACGATATGGCTTTGCATCTTTGCCAATCTCTTCTTTTACTCGAATCTCTATTGGATAGAAGATGTTCTCCATAGCATCAACTCCTCCATCTGAGTACAACTCCTTGCCAATTTCTTGTACTCTTTGCTTCTTAGATTCGAGATCTGAAGCATTGGGATTTTGTATGCAATATGTAATTAGGTCATAAAGTTCTTCTTCAAGATAAGCATTCAATTTATTCTGTACTTTCCCCCTTTGCTTAATCTGCCCTCTTGATTATATGATATCCAAATTCAGTCTTGACTGGATCCTGTGTCATCTCGCCCTTTTGAAGCTTAAATGCTGCCTCTTCAAATGGTTTTACCATCATACCCCTTCCAAAAAATCCCAAATCGCCACCGCGTTTGCCACTTCCCTTATCAATAGATAATTCTTTTGCAAGGTTCGCAAAAGATTCCCCCTTTCTTAATCTCTCTATTATCGCTATCGCTTCACTTTGTTTTTTAACAAGTATGTGAGAACACTTAATTCGGTCTGCCATAAGTACTATCTTCTACCTGCATTATCAACATAATCACCATGGATAAAGATTGCTATACATATTTTGTATATGGTTGTTCCAGTCTAACTAGTTGCAAGATTGAATTGGCTCTGAACTCAGGCTCGCAGAAAGCTGCTTATAAGGTAAGTAATTACTGACAAAATACTATTTCCACTTCTTGCAAGTTTAATTATACGTCGTTAGGAATGACATGATATGACAGGTCCTTACAGCATATAGGAGATTATCTCATTCATAGCTTAGCTGGACGGGGAATCACACACATTTTTGGTGTTCCTGAGATTATATCTTAGCTTTTACGACCGATTAACCAAAAGTAAACTCCCTGTTGTAAATATATGCGACCAAGAGGGAGCAGGAGCATACACAGAGCGACCCAAATGCACCTAGAGAAGCGATTACAGAAGCAAGCAATATGATAAATGCAGCTACTAGACCTGTCATCATTGCAGGAGAAGAAATTCATAGGTTTAAGTTGCAGGAGAACCTTTTGGCTCTCATAGACAAGACGCAGATACCTCTTGCTGCAACATTCTTGAGCAAGTCGGTAATCAGCGAGCTTCATCCCTTGTTTATTGGAATATGCGAAGGAGCAGTTGGTCAGGAGAATACCCGTCAATATTTTGAATCTAGTGATTGCCTAATCATACTAGGAGCGACATCGAGTGACATTACCCTCGGCATGTTTACAGCATAGATTGATCAGAGGAGGATCATCTATGTCGGTGTCGAAAAGCTTTCTGTGATGCACCATCTTTATGACAATATAGAGATTCAAGAATTTTTTTGATGCTTTGATTGATGCCCCATTAGCAAGCAAGCAGAAAAGTACATTGTATTCTTCCTCCTCTTTAGCGACTCCTGCTCACAATAACTTGACAATAACATCAAGCTTACCGAAATGCACTCCTGGAAAGGAAATTACAGTAAAATCGGTATTTGAATATCTGAGTTCAGCTCTGACTGATGATATGATAGTTCTCGCCGATGTCGGTGATGCTTTATTCGCAGGTGCCGATCTTATTATTTGCCGAAATACAAGATTTCTTTCACCTGCTTATTACTCGTCATTAGGCTTCGCAGTCCCTGCAAGCATTGGTGCACAGCTTGCAGATCGAACTTACGCCCTTTGGTCATAGTTGGAGATGGCGCCTTTCAAATGACGGGTATGGAGCTATCTACTGCCCATAGATATAAGTTGAATCCAATTGTTGTTGTCTTGAATAATGGAACATATCTTACAGAACAATTGATGCTAGACGGTGCCTTCAATGATTTACAACCTTGGAATTCATTCTCCAATATCCCACAAGTCATCGGTGGTGGGCAAGGTTTTCATATAGAATCTGAAGATCAACTCAATTATGCATTTTGTGACGCCCTTAGTCAAAGAAACACGTATAGCGTCTTAGATGTGCGTTTGGAGCGAAATGATAAGTCACCTGCGTTGGATAGGTTGACGAAAAATCTTGCAAAAAGATTTTACCATCATCACGACCCACCTAAACGTCTATAACCATTATTAAGAGATTGGAAATTAGCCAATAGCTATACCTGAAGGCGGGTTCTTTTAACAAACCGCTGAAAGAGGGTGTACTGCGAATATCCCTTCTTCAAGATCCCTCAGAACTTTTATTGAAGGCTACAAACTAAATATTATAGATCCTCTAAGAAGATATCCATTATTTCTGTATAGGTCTTTTACGATTGTACCCTAAACCACCGTCCCTAGAGAATAATATATGTGTTTAACCAAAGGAGGGTGTTGTAAGAAAGAATTTGAGAAGCGGCGTTGCTTGAAGGCTAAAGTGAAAATAAGGTGTGATTAGGAACATATTACGTATACAAGAAAAACCATTATTCAAGTAGAGCTTCTTTAGTACTTAATTGTAGAAAGGAGTATTATAAAAATAATGCCTTTACTGTATATCATATTGTACTGAATATAATGTGTGAAACAGTCTTTGTGTTCCTACATCGAAGCGGTGACAGGTCTTAACCCAACACGTAAACAAAAAGAGATTGTGAAGTACCATTGGGTGACGACCGTTCAAGCACTGCGTCCAGCCAGATTTGAGAACTCTGCAAAAATAATATACCCTGGTGCGCAGGAACTGAAGGATGAAGAATGCCAAAGTAATCCGGTTCCAAGTGATTCGATGGAGATAGTTGTATTATGAGTACATACTCGTTAACTTCATCCTCTGGGCACACAGTAGCTGAGATATTGAGGAATGATTCGATGACATTTGCGGAGAAAGCAATAAGCATAAAAAACAAACAATCACCGTCTCGGAACACCAATCTTCGTAGCGGATCTTCTTCTAAATTATCTATGGCCGGGGACATCGCAGTTGTTGATGTAGATCTTGCTATGGCTCAAGATAGTACCGGGCCACTTGCTATACGTTCTCTCAATGAAATGAGGATTGACAAGCTATATGATCCATCAAAAGTGCTCCTTGTTATCGACCACACTTTTCCTGCAGCTGATGAAAAAGTTGCTAATCTTCATGCTATGATGAGGAACTTTGCTTCAAAACATGGTTGTATGCTAGTCGAAGGGTCCATATCTCACCAGCACATTCTCGAAAGCCTTGCATATCCTGGAATGATGATACTTGGTGGAGATTCTCACACATGTCAGGCAGGGTGTTTAGGCGCATTTGCTACTGGAATTGGCAGTACTGAAATTGCATCTATATGGGCTGCTGGTCAAATATGGTTGAAGGTCCCTGAAACAGTAAAAGTCATTATATCAGGGAATTTTAAGAAGGGTGTCTTCGCACGTGATTTAATACTCGACTTTATAGGAAAATTGGGCGAAGATGGAGCAAACTATAGGGCATTGGAATGGACATTTTCTGACGACATTACCAGAAGAGATCTATCTATGGACTCTAGGGCTTGTATAACCAATGCTTCCATGGAGTGCGGTGCTAAACTCTCTGTGTTTCCCTTTGATAAACTGACTGAAAAATACTTAATTGATAATCCAAGAAGAATCAAAGAGGTTTCAGCAATAGAAATTCATCCTGGCTCATCAGCTACATATGTTGATGAAATTAGTATAGATTGTACCGACATAGAGTCAATGGTATCAGGTCCCGATCATCCTGATGCTGTCAGGCCCACCAGTGAGATGGCCGGCATCGAAATAGACCAAGCATTCATTGGCTCAGCCACAAACGGAAGAATTGAAGACTTGGAAATAGCGGCTCGGATACTCAAAGGTAGAAAAGTTCACAGGAATACAAGATGCATAGTAACACCTGCTTCAGTCCGAGTGTATGAAGAAGCAATTCGACGAGGGTACGTAGAGACATATTTGGAATCCGGCGCAGTTTTTACAAATGCAACATGTGGAGCTTGTGTAGGAACGCACCTTGGAGCACTTGGAGAGGATGAAATATGTATATCTTCATCTTCGAGGAATTTTGTGGGCAGAATGGGTGCCCTTTCATCAAAAGTGTATCTTTCATCGCCTGCAACCGCTGCTGCTTCTGCAATAGAGGGCAAGATTGCAAACCCGGAGGAGTATTTGTAATT
>DATAAU010000024.1:0-12549 GCA_036259955.1 Nitrososphaera sp.
TGGCAAAGAATACCTTTCCGAAGCAGGCCAAGACGGACAGAAAATGACACAGGAAGAATGTCAGTTCTGTCATATACAGGAAGCGCCGTCATTTGTAGAGAAAAACATCAAAGAAAAAGGGTACTGGATCCAAAAGATGGAGGGGTGCCCTTCATAGAGACTTTTTCATTTTATCTTATTTTTTATAATATCCATTGATATTTTATGGCAGTAGTGACAGTTTGCTTCTGAAATGTACATCTTCTGGTTACTTCCTGCCATCATGAGCATAGACTTCCGCTAATATGAGATGGGCACAGGGTAGAGGAAGTTATCTCATAATCAGATGACGAATAAGACGTAATCATTCACGTGCAGGTTAGACAGCAAATTACGTTTAGTAAACTGATATTCATAAAATAACTTTGGCGACGCAGAGAACAGATCTTCAACAACGAAGATAGCTGTTTGCAGCTACACGCGAGGATCATTTTTAGATTACGGGCCAACACAAATCATAATTAAGGCGTGGCCTCATGATGGATTGCATAAATAGATGAACGAAGCAAGTGCATGGAACCCGGAAAAAGAAAGGCGTATACCGACTATCGAAGATATTGTAAAAGCACAAGAGACATTATCAGGAACAATTAGAAGGACACCTCTTCAAACTTCCAGAACGTTCTCTGGTATTGCAGGAAGGAATTTGTTTCTAAAGCTTGAATGTCTACAGGTGACAGGGTCTTTCAAAGTGCGCGGGGCTTACGTCAAGATAAACAAGCTTTCCGAGAAGCAGGCAAGTTGTGGTGTAATTGCAGCATCAGCCGGGAACCATGCTCAGGGTGTAGCGTACGCGGCTATGATAAAAAAGATTCCATGCACGATTGTTATGCCAGAGAATGCGTCACCAGCAAAAGTTGCGGCTACTAGATCATACGGTGCCAGAGTAATTCGGCGCGGGGCAAACTACGATGATGCATGGGAGGCAACCCAGGAGATTGCCAAGGCAGAGGGGAGCACAATAATCCATGCTTTTGATGATCCTGATGTCATCGCAGGCCAGGGCACAATAGGTCTTGAACTTCTTGAAGATCTCCCAGATGTCGACATGATATACTTGCCTGTAGGCGGTGGTGGTCTTGCCGCCGGAGTTGCAATTGCAATCAAGTCTAGAAAACCACATGTGAGAATAATAGGAGTAGAATCAGATGCATTTCCCGCCATGAAAGAATCTCTTGCTAGAGGATCCCTTCAGCCTACAAAGCGGGGATACAGCATAGCGGATGGAATCGCAGTCAAGCAACCAGGCGAACTCACATATCAAATATTAAGCAAGCATCTTGATGATATTGTCTTAGTTGACGACACATCGATAGTAAAGACAATGTTTCTTATGATGGAGCGAGCCAAATTGGTAGCCGAGCCGGCGGGTGCAGCCAGCCTCGCTTACCTTCTATCAAATGGAGCCCAAACAGGCAATATGAAAGACAATGTTGCGACTATCCTATCTGGAGGAAATGTTGACATGTATCTCTTGGGTCAAGTAGTCGCTAAAGGCCTGATGCAAATGGGAAGATTACTTAAGATTTTTATCTTACTTCCCGACAAGCCCGGTGCACTTAAGGGTGTAGTAGATGGTATTGCAGAGTTGAGTGTCAATATAGTCGAGGTAGAACATGATAGGCTGAGCGCGCACATCCCTGCAGGAACAGCTGGCGTTTACTTGAGTCTGGAGCTGGAAAATGAAAAACACGCACAACGCTTGATAGAATTTCTGAAACAAAAGGATATACAATTCAAGGTACTTAGTTAGCTGGCTAACTAACCAAGAAAGCTGTATTCTCGTAATCCTGCCTTCTCGGCAGTATTGCCGCCTACCTTGACTAGTACAAATTCCTTGTGGGCCCGAACAATTGAATCATTAAAATTGCGCTCATTCCTGTGAAGTTCCTCGTACTCTTCCATTGTCAGTTTTTGTCTTGAGCCAATTTCTGCGTCTAAGTCCATCTTGCTTACTATCTCCTTATACTGCGGCTGTATCGTTCCACTGAAGACCATTGCGCTACTGCCACTACCGTAAGAGCCAAAGCCTATCCGCTTTTGCTCAAGGTCAATCCCTTTCTTGAATTCAAATTCCAACAAACTTCGGAGCCCCATATACATCGATGCAGTATACAAATTGCCAATGATTGCAGATGCTTCAAGCGAGCTGGTCAACTTATTTTCGTATACCTCATTGAAGAATGAGGTCTGCATAAACGCGCGTCTGAATCGCTCGTCAGATTTCATAAATTCAGTGTCTGCGAGTATTGACTCAATAGTTCCACGAGGATCCTTCGGGGATGGCTCGGGCATTCCAACCTCTTTGATAACATTGTTCCATCTTGGCAGGTGACGCCATTCATGTCTCAACAGGTAAGCAAGAGCCTTTTCTCCCATCTTTCTATAGGGAAGGTGCACTGCAAAGTAGTCGATGTAATCAGTTATGGATTCGCCGTCCTTAAGGTTAATAAGGCCCGTTTTGATTGCCTTCTCCTTATAAGCATCAAATGCTTTTCTAACAGATATCAAATATAACAAATTTGAATAGCTTCCATTGACAAGTGGTGTTTCTTTACCAAATGGGCGGTAAAAGTCATATTCATTCTTGATCGTTGTCGATGAAACTTTTGGATCAAAGGCCAAAAGCCTCGGATTTTCTTTTACCAGAAGAGCAACGGCGCCAGCACCTTGGGTATACTCTCCAGTAGAACCAATATCATATTTGGCTATGTCGCTTACAACGACTATAGCAGCCTTGCCGTTATTTTCATCCGCCCGTATCCAATTTGCATTGTCGTAGAGCGCATAAGAGCCACTTACACATGCAAATTTGCATTCAATACCACCAGCATGTTCAAATGAACTCTCCCCATAGATCTGTTCTAACATCCCAATAACAAAGGAGTTCATTGCTTTCGATTCATCCAGCGATGATTCGGTGGCGACATAGAGCCTTCCAATATCTTCAGGGTGAAGATGGTTCTTCTGCATCAGCTTCATGCATGCATTAGCAGCCATGCATGCAGAATCCTGGTTTGTATCAACAATAGCCATCTTCCTAATCCCTATCCCATACTCGAGTTTTTGGGGATCGATCCCTCTTGCTTCAGCGAAATCCTTGTAATCAATGTAAATCTTCGGGATATACATAGCAAGATCGTCAATACCTACAACGGGCATGCCTACATCGCACTAATGCTGATAGTCATTTAAAGGTATTTCTGAAAACATTATTTGATCTAAATATATCAATTTGTTTGAGCAAAATTAGTTAAGATAGGCATGCGCAGCCACACCTGTCCATCTCTCTGGCTATCACTTCTCTGCTTAAATGGTCTTAGAAGCAAAAAATATCATGGAGATAGTATCATTGTTCCGAATATGTCAGGAGTCTAAGAATTTGATATTGGTGTTACACATAATGCCACCTTTGCTCAAAAATTGATCTATGAGTGAAGTACGAATACAACAACAGTCACGAATTATCTACGTCAAAGACATGGAAAGCGAATCTACTGAAACCTAACAGCCATTTCACGGTGCCATCTATAGTTGGTTGGGCACGTCCTATGTGGATGCCTTCGTCCAAGTGATAAAAAAATCTACCCTAACAACTAAACATGCTACTATTAGAGAAACACGATGTCTTCTTTAATGAGATCACACAAAGATGTCAACAAAAATTGTAGAGCCTTGACTCAAATAACCTCAAATCATCACATTTAAATTCTCATTCTGTTATACTATTCTTACATCGACCAAACCGATGGGGAACAAACGGTCTGGTTGAAGTGCAGTAGGTGAGAAACTCTGTGCTTCGCCAGACATTCATCTTTCACTCAACTATCCTAATATCCAACTCATCATACGCGTCTTTTACTGCGAGCACAAAGAGGTCGTCTTCATATATTAAGAGCCAATCTTTTACACCTATCACAGGCAACTTACGTACGACTACCTCCCCACGATCTTTTATGATAGTCATAACGTATGCAAATCTGGGCCATCTACCCTTTAGATTGAAGAGGGTATCTTGCAATTCGATACCGGGCGTCCCTCCTTGAATGTTTATCTTAACAGTGTCACCATACCTGTTCTCTACTTTGGCAATAACATAACTCTGTCCTACTTCGAAGTGATCTATATTTAGCATTACTTTATTGGCTGAAGCAATCGTGTCAGGAATCTCTCTATATAGTTTCTCCGAGAGGTTATCGTAAAATTTCTTCATTTAAGGCCCAAACCTGGTTCTATCTTCACCAATCTCCGCAGCACAACGATTACACCAGTCATGATGCCTACGACCATAGCTACAGGGATAATGGAGCCAGTCGGAAACTCTGGCACAACTACAACGCCTCTTGCAATGCCGTTTCTTGTCTGGTCTAATGACTGCCCATCCCTTCCTATGCCCGTGACTTCCACTTCCATTCGGTAATTCTCGTTTGCAGGAAAGTCGATCACCTGGGTGTCAGTTCCACCTTCTGCCACGAGCCCTGTCTGAGTGAATATCTGAGTGCCATTATTATCCAAGATGCGAAGATTATAGTTAACGTTATCTCCTATTCTTTGACCAGAGAAACCGTCGTGGAAACTAAGTGTCAGCGATGATTCCGCATTTGCATTCAGCTGATTTGGAGCCCACTCAAGTAATACGAGAACATTTCCTGTCTCTGTGACTATTTCGCCTGTAGTCTGTGCAGCCTGACCCGTAGCTGGTGCAAGAGTAAATGTCATGCCAGAATTGCCATTAGGAATGTCTCCGGCCATACGTAGTATATCATTTTTGTTGATCAAGTAGTGCAGAGTAAGATCCTGCTGCGAGGAATACGGATCAACGGTAATCATTCTTCCCGATATCGGATTGCCATTCACGGTAGCAATAAACGAAGCTGTATCACCTATGCCTGGAAGGGATTTAGGAATTCTCACTTCCTCATGTACGAATATGTTTGTGTCTTCGATTCTTGACATATTCCAATCAAATGGCATAGACCATGTGAACTGCTGTTTACTCGCATCAAAGCTAAAATTGCCAACCCTGTCATAATACGATATTAAAGTCAGCTCGTAAGGTTGACCCTGATAATCAATAGTTTGTGTATAAACGTCTCCTACACTAAGCCACGAATCAAATCTTGGTATATTCTCATCTGCGAATATGTTTCGTATATTATCGACTCCAAATATCTCCACTTTAAGATGATATATTCCTCCTTCTAGGAAGAGAGGGCCCTGTATATTTACTGTTCCCCCAGGATCTGCAACCCAGGCGTTCAGGAACTGCTCCTGTGTTCCAAAGATCTGCAGTTCGCCCTCCGCAGGCTGGACCCTGAGTCTGAGCAGGCCGCTTTCTGTATGAAAGAGAGTAGAGGGCATTATAGTCTCGGCATCTTCGCCTATTCCCTTTTCTATACTGATGAAGAAGGTGGTGAAAGGTATAGTCTCGTTCGTATTTGCATCATATAGCCGGAAGAGAATGTATGCTTCATCTCGGGTTTCATCAGTCAAGATAGGAGGATTTACCTCTACCAGCATCTCTGCATTCCTGTCACCAAGTGATGCAGAGAAGGTTTCTGAGGTGAGTCCATCTCCAAAAGCATTTTGATAGGAGAATGTCACTGCGATCATGGATAATATTATAACAATTGCAGCAAAGGTAAAACAGGGAGCCTTTTGTCTGCCTGCTCGCACAGGAAAGACTTCTTGCGGTGTATATTTATTCCTTAAGAGGCAGACATAGCTTGTTTATGTATGAGTATCGCCAATGATTTAATTATCTCAGGGCAGATATATGTAGCAGGCTGGTGTTGGGATACAGGATAGCTGTTATAGCATCAATAATAGCACTAACAGTCATCATCGCTTCGCTTTTCATTCTGCCAGAGGGTAAGACTATTCTAAGAATTCCAGTTGCAAGTAATTCTGATGACGTAAAGCTTACAGTGGTTTCCGGCTGGGGTAACTCCCTTGTTGATCAACAAAAATATATCATTTCACCAGATCCTTTTGGGAATTTTGATAATTATACAATTGAGGATGGTGAAGAAGCCGACGAAGATAGTGCAGGGGGCATTGTGGAGCTTTCAGGTCTGCCAAATGGCAGGTACACCTTGAGGCAGGTTGAAGGGTCCTCGCTATATCAAGCAGATAGTCTTCCAAGGATGGTGCAAATAACGAATCAGAACAGAAATGGGGTTGCTACATTTAACGATGTAGAAGGGCAAGAGAGAGGAGGAGAACAACAACAACTGCAAAATCGAACCGCTCCGATCAGAAACCTTACGTACTATGTAAAATTTGAGTGTGGCACCATTTCTGGAAATGAGGGACCTTTGAGGCCGGGGCACTATGACACAGATATTGGAATTTTAAACAAGCAGGACTCTGCAACCCAAATCCAATGGAGCATCACAGCAAATAATAGTAAAAATACAAATTCGATAATCCGAACGATTGAGCCCCAAGGTTCTATTAGTATAGTATGCAAAGACTTACGAAACATTATTGGGAATAATCAAAGGTTTGTTGAAGGATTTGTCATAATTAATGTGCCTCTTGAGCCCGGGCTTTTGGGATCGCTTTCTCATGGAATTCAGGTTCTAGGTCAGAATTTTGAAGAGATGAATAACTTTATTGAAGTACAGGCTTTCTACACGGCAAATGCACTTGATGAGCTTCCCCATCCAGTATTTGTAGACAAGATCACCTTTAGAATCCTAAACGATACAAGCGGCAAGATACCCTTAGAAACGATGAACAAAACCCTTGATATCACTGTCCCAGGTAGCCTGAATCAAATTTCTGACCCAGAGATGAAGGTAAAGGATCTTCTTGCCGTTAGATACGGTTTGTCCACTCAAGAGCGCTCCAATTTGCACCTAGTGGTTGAAAATGTGAGTGGCAGCGTAGGCACAATGATAGATGATCATGCGATATCATTGTCTACGGTCATGCCCCAAGCAAGCGGATAGCAGTAGGTTTTAGATGAATAAACAATATATATTCTCTCACGTATTTGTATCGAACATGGCTAACTTTAGTCTTCCTGCATTACCTTACTCATACGACTCTCTTGAGCCACACATTGATGCTAGAACCATGGAGATTCATTACACAAAGCATCACCAGGCATACACTGATGGTCTGAACAAAGCGCTGAGCAGTCTTGGTCCTGAATGGCAGAACAAAAATGATATTGTTGAAATTTTAAAGGACATTGACTCCATCCCCGACAACGCAAGGGGCGCTGTGAATTTCCATGGTGGAGGTTATAACAACCATGCGCTGTTCTGGAACACCATGAAAAATGGCGGCGGTGGGGAGCCAGATGGCGAACTTGCAAATGCAATCAATAAAACATTTGGGAGCTTTAATGACTTTAAAGACAAGTTCTCAAAGGACACAGTTGTGATTCAGGGTAGTGGATGGGGGTGGCTTGTATACAACCAGAATACTAACGGTGTGCAATTCATTACCATGCCAAACCAGACGAGCCCCTGGACAAAATGGAAGACAGAAAAGATCGTTCCGCTTTTAGGTCTCGATGTATGGGAACATGCTTATTATCTCAAATATCAGAACCGTCGAGCCGATTATGTAGCCGCCTGGTGGAATGTGATTAACTGGGATCAGGTAAAAAGAAACTTTCAGCAAGGGTTAGGAAAATAATTTTACCCTTCATTCCTTTTTTGACCATATAAAGACAACACTGACGTGCCCAGATAACCGGTAGTCTGTTGCAATAACCCTTATGAAGAGTGCATTGTACACTGCTTGATTGCATCTCTACCTTCAAGACGTTGTATACAGAGATAAGTATAACTTATAGGCACGCCATCTCGATGATTGTCATAACTAACATCTTCACGGAACTCTCTATACAGTATATGGAAACTTATGAGAAGGAGCAATCAACTTTTGCGCAAATCTATCAAGTTTACAAAACCATATCCTTCACGGACGGTTCTGCTTACTTCCATATTGTAGCTATAAATCTTATGTGAATATTCCCTAAGTATTGGCATCATGCTCTCTATGGATTTGTCTAGATAAAAGCCGGGGCAGTCTCCTGTAAATTGAAATGTAGCATGTACTGCAGGTTGCCCTTTTGCATCCGCTTCAATCCAGGATGCAAATGGATAAAGCCAACAGACTCCTGGCTTGTCCGGGTGTATGCCGCAATAACCTTCTACATCTAAAAACCTGCAGCGAAGCGGTGTCCCATCCTCCTCGGGCTTCTCGTCATTTTTTCTTTTGAGGGAGAGCATAGTGAGCGTTGTGATAACACTCCCAAAGGGTTCCTCCTCTTGCCAACTGGAGATAGTTGTCTCGTCTCTTACAAATTCCGCCTTCGAGGCATAACCGACCTTTCGCGCTATTCTTCTGATATCATCCTTTGTCATTGGTAGTCTACCTTGCCGTTCGCAGCAGTTGTGACAGTCAGGCCATAGGCACTTCCATAGAACATACAATCCGCCATTTTGCAAGGTTGGTATATGGAAAGTGATGCCACCGACATTAACTGAGGTGTCAGACACTACATCCCTGTACTTCCCAATCTGAAAATCATATAATGTTGGATCGATTTTCCAGTTTCTGGAAAGAAGGTCAAGTGCATCTCTGACGGGATTACTGTCATTCTCCACGATGTTATAAGGTTATAAAACCGGGGGTTTAAACGTACTCTCAAATTGCTCAGTCGCCAGCAGTCACGACCCATGGAAGAGGAGGAGGACAAACGGCAGACAGTTATTAGAACTAAGGGCAAACATGCCTCTTCTACGGAGAACCGCCGGATGGTCTGGGAAAACGTGGTTTGGCCGCTTGTCTTAGATTTAAATAGATCGTACTTTACCCTAAAGGAATACCATGCAATGAGAGACTCTTTTTGTATGCAAACGGGCACCTCTCCTTCAAGAGTCGCTGGAGGTTTTGTCTCATTGCTGGTAAAAGGCATAATTGTTAGAAGCAAGAATATGTATTCTATACACTACCGTCTCATTCCTTATATGAGAAAAAAGGCGGATCTTGAGTACGGTCTTGTAACTAGAGAAATCTATACTAAGCGTTAAAATATCCGATAAACAGCCGACTTGATGTAGCTCGCGTTAGCCCGGTCGAACCCGGTAGAAAAAACGGGTGCCGAATCTAGTGGCCAATCTCCATGGTTGAGGGCTAGGGATTCCAGGCTCTGGATCTCGTAGAGATAGAGAAAAGAAACCTGGAGACAGCAGTTCGAATCTGCTCCGGGCTACCATCTTTTTCTAAATTCTTGGGCCTGCATTGATTATCTCTTTCGGCATGTCGCCGAACTTTTGAAAGTTCTTGACAAAGAGAGCAGCTAGTCTCCTTGCAGCGGCATCGTACTTATCCTTATCAGACCAAGTGTTCCTCGGGTCGAGTACATAATCCGGCACCCCAAGGCAAGAGGTAGGCATGTCAAGGTTGAATATTTCATGGTTCTGTGTAGGTACATCTTCAATCTTGCCTTTGATTGCTGCAGTAACCATCGCTCTTGTGTATGTCAGGTTCATTCTGTTGCCTATGCCATAAGGTCCTCCCGTCCATCCTGTGTTGATAAGATAGACCCTCGTACCATGCTCCGTTATTTTTTTGCCTAGCATCTGAGCATACTTGGATGCATGCAGTGGCATGAACGGAGCTCCAAAGCAATGTGAAAACGTTTCCTTTGGTTCGGTGATGCCTCGTTCAGTTCCGGCCAGCTTGCTAGTATAACCAGACATAAAATGATACATTGCGCCTTGCTTTGTCAGCTTGGCTATTGGAGGCATAACCCCAAAAGCGTCTGCAGTAAGGAATACAATTACTTTAGGATGGCCTGCAATGCTAGGCATCACTGCGCCATCGATATAATCGATAGGATATGCGACCCGTGTATTTTCAGTAAGACTTCCATTATCGAAATCGGGTTCCCTTGTGCCGTCATGCATAACCACATTTTCCATGACTGAGCCAAAACGTATCGCGTTCCAGATCTGAGGTTCGCTCTGTTTATCCAGATTGATGCATTTAGCATAACAACCCCCCTCAAAGTTAAAAATGCCATAGTCAGACCATCCATGCTCGTCGTCGCCCACAAGATGGCGGCCAGGATCAGCTGAAAGCGTAGTCTTGCCAGTCCCAGACAAGCCAAAGAATAAGGCAGTATCGTTGTCCTTTCCTACGTTGGCAGAGCAGTGCATTGGAAACACGCCTTTTTTTGGCAAGACATAGTTCATAATTGAAAACATGGCCTTCTTGATTTCACCAGCATACGAAGTCGATCCAATCAAGACCAACTTTTTTTTAAAATTTATAATAATAAAGGTCTCGGTTCTTGTACCCATTTCTTCAGGCTGTGCAGCGAAATCGTCAGATGACAGCAAAGTGAACTCGGGTGTGTGCGTTTCCAATTCCTCTGGCCTAGGCCTAATGAATAATTGTCGTGCAAAGAGATTGTGCCAAGCCCTATTGTTGATTATCCTTATAGGCAACCTATTCGCTGGATCAGCTCCAACAAAGCCATCGAAGATAAACAATTCCTTGTCCTCCATGTGTTTTTTCATCATGCGGGATATCTTTTCAAAATTCTCCTCAGAAATTGGGTGATTGACCTTGCCCCAATCGATGGCATTGTGTGTTTCCTCGTCATCTACTATATATCTGTCATCGGGCGACCTGCCCGTGAACTTTCCTGTTTTTACCGAAAGAGCGCCTGTTGACGAAAGCATGCCTTCCTTTCTTTTAATAATGACCTCGACCAGTGACGGAACTGACAGGTTGTGGTAGGCTTTGCCAAACGCTATATCCATCTCTGAAAGCTGTATCATAGACCTTGTAGTTATAATCTTTAGGCTATGTTCTTAAAACAATATAGAACCTATATTCTTCTATTGCGAAATTGCTTTGTGTAATAGGGATGAATTGAATCTTATTTTTTCGGTTTATTCAAAAATCTGCTGCATATCATATAGAGATTCTTTCAGACAAGAAAGTTTGTGAGCCACGAGACCTATATTATTGCCGCTGTCTTAGGGCATTTTTGATTGCGTTGGCTCTCTTAGCCAAAATGTCAAGAAATTCTGCAAACTCTTCTTTAGTTGCATTGCGTTTCAACGTTCGTCTCGTCTGATAGTGGAATGAATTGTAAATGCGTCCAACAGCCACACCAAAAACAAAATCGTCGAGGCTGGTTATAGGGAGCTGCCACAACGTCTGTTGAATCTTTAAAATTTCGTCAGTGTTTGACAGTGTTTCTTGTATCTTGTCAAGCACTGCTTCTTTTACTCGACCATCCATGGTCAGCAGGACAATAATTTTGCTAATGTGATATTAAAAGAATCCTGCATGGTTGTTACAATTATGCCATTAAAGTTTTAAATCTAAATTTTGCATAATGGCACCAAAAGCTATGCTTAACCTATGTGTCGAATCCAGATGTCTTGAGAGCAATAGAATAATTGCTGTAATTTAGAAATAAGCTCAGGGGTTTGCCTCTAGACTCTTCAGGCTCGATACTCAGGCGACATGGCAGCAAACGCAAAAAAATCTCGAGGAAAGCCAGGATAATAGTTCAAAAAGAGACGGTAGCCAGTATTAAGTTAACAGAACCCCCCGTACAATAGCTGAATTATTATGAACCGCATAGTAAGAATAAAATCTAAACCCTAGGCTAAAAAATTGGATTTATGATGCGCTCTTATATTGTCTTTCCCGTCCATACGACTGCATCCATAGCCCGCTGAATACTAGGGTGCTCGTGATTACTGCCGATATCAAGACCTGTTCTACAGGAAGTCGCATTACAACTCCGATGACAAAGGGAATAGCAGCTCCTACAGCACTCATCGGCAGCCATTTTGTTGCGGCCAACCTTCCTCTATCCAGATTCTTTTCTGGCTCATTTTGCATTTCTCTTTATTCACCTCTTGACCTTGCAATAATATATTTGCATAAGCGGTACTTAAGCCATACGGATCGGAGTAGGATTATTTGATGTTTAGTTTCATTAGATCCTAGATTCATGATTTGGAAACTACCACAGACATTACTAGCGCTTGGAGCGAGGCCAAAAAATAATGCTCAAACTTGGCAATAATACATACCGTTGGTATCTGTTGGCCAAAACTTCATATCAAACATCTGTTTTATAGCCCATGTTAAAAGTCTAACTATTCTATGATAGGAGTTACGATTGAAGGTTTGCCCCAGAGTCTCAGGAACTCGGCCGCAGAAGATGGGAGTTGTAGAGCTAATGACAGCTAAAGATGAAAATCATAATCAACCAATTCAAATTCCAATTGGATCGGTGTCATTATTAGGTGACTTGACTATCAAAGAAGGATCGCAAGGAATAGTCTTATTTGCCCATGGAAGTGGAAGTGGGAGGCATAGCAAGAGAAATAGATATGTCGCAAAAGTATTGCAAGATGCAGGTCTGGGTACCCTACTATTTGACCTCTTAACAGAAGAGGAAGAGATAATCGACGAGCAAACCCAACATCTAAGATTTGACATAGGATTGCT
>DATAAU010000025.1:0-10343 GCA_036259955.1 Nitrososphaera sp.
TATGAAAGGTAATGAGGGTGATTAATGAGGGGAGTATTGAAACAGTACCTGTGGACTGTCCATCATGTACTATACTGTCACTTGATCATATGGGAAGGTAAAGCAGCCGTGCTGTATTGGAAGCGCAGACCCAAAGAGTATGAAACCAATTTGTGAGGAATGTGGTCTTGGACGCTATTATATGCTAGTAGCATAAGGAATACGAGGACACTAAAAAACACACACCCCTCTCTAACTTTTTTAGATCTGAACGGACGTAACTTTCTCTCAGGCAACAATTTGTTGTTCCGATGTCTTCTTGATGTCATCAAAATACGCATAACATATCATTGCATAGTTAGTCTATCCATGATGCATTAGAAGCAAGATACATATGCGCTTCTTTTGGATATTTTAGTGGGCATTGTAGCGATTGGCTTGACTCAATAGATTGTTCTCTATTTGTGAGCCTCATTGAAGTGCAGTAGAAGATCGTCCTTGGTTGTCTTTACCAGACTTCGAAGCTCGTGATTATCATCGCTATCATTAGTTAGTTGGTCTATCCTAGTTCGAGATAATCCTAATGATTCAAGTTCACATCTAAGATAGGACCGCTCATGACCTTCTGTCGGCAAGTGAAATTTTGACATAATAGTATATAGATACAACCACTATATACATGAAATAATAGATTATTTAGAATAGCGACTCGGGGTATGGAAATATGAAGCCAGAGTCGGCAACTGCTTCATAGGTAAATGCTATAAAGATCCGGCCTGCCCTTTTAGGTGAAACCATTAGCCGCCTTTTATATAGTATGCATGTGCATGTAGTATGAGAAGTCTTTCCTCCCCACCGAGTATTATTCATTATAGTATATGCCTGTTTCAATGATATGTTCCGTATGTAAGAATGGTCGCCCGATTGCAGACCTGGAGTCTGGCGAGCTTGTGTGTAGCGATTGCGGTCTAGTATTCTCGGAAAAGGCTACAGATAATCGCCCAGAATGGCGGAACTTTGGATCTGAAAATAATGACAGGGCAAGAACAGGTTCTCCAGTGTCCTTAGCGCAGCACGATATGGGACTCAACACGGTTATCGGAAACAATAACAAAGATTCCCATGGCCAAAGCTTAGATGCATCGATGCATTCAACAATGAAAAGGTTGAGGACATATGATTTTAGAAGTCAGACACGCACGTCAGCTGACAGGAATCTCATGCGGGCTTTTGGCGAACTCGGCAGGCAAAGAGACAAGCTTGGCCTATCAGACGCCATGATCGACAAGACAGCTTACATATACCGCAAAGCCCTCGGAAAAGGGTTGGTAAAGGGAAGGTCGACATCTGCAATACTGGCTGCGGCTATATATATTGCCTGCAGGGAAATGGGTGCAGCAAGATCGCTCAATGACATAAGCGAGATCACCGATGTTAGACGCAAAGTTATCTCCCGCAGCTACATGATCCTGATCCAGCAGCTTGAAATTATAATGCCGATGATAGATCCAATAAAGTGCATTGCAAAGATTGCAAACAAGGCTAACCTAAGCGAGAAAACAAAAAGAATGGCTATAGATGTTATGAAAGATCTTGTAAATACGCAACTACCCGCGGGGAAGCGTCCAATGAGTCTGGCTGCAACGATCCTTTACCTTTCCTGCCTGAGAAATGATGAGGCGGTGACCCAGAAAGAGCTCGCAGAGGCTGCAGGAGTGACAGAAGTGACTATGAGAAACAGAATCAAAGACTTAAAGTCTAGTAGCACTTCCAGCGCAATCAGAGACAGATTATTCCCTTGAACAATGGTGTGATAACGCCCAATCAAATTTGGCACTTTTTTACTTCAGAAAAAACCTGACACTCCTTGCCGTAGTCATCATAGCGCCAATTAATAATGTGCACTTGACAAACAGTTATCACAGTATCTCTGTATGATCGTCGCTCCGTCCAATTTGAATAATGCTTCAGTTGTCGCTATTTTTCCACAAGTAATACAGAAGCCTGTCGAGTTCTTTGTAGTATGTAATGCAGATCTTGTGAGGTAAGGTCTTCTTAACAAGTTATTATGCCACCCTTTCCCCTATTTGCTTCAATGAACGCTCTTTTTCAGCTACAATCATTGTCAGACTTGATCTGATGCTGGCAATCGCACTGATTTTCCTTACGGATTTTGCTATATCCCCCGGCGATTCCTCACTTACCTTTGCCACTATGTCATAGACGCCAGACAATTGCACAGCTTCAGAAACGCCAGAAATGTCAGTTATTTCATGGAGGATGATAGGTTTTGTGCCAATGTCGCAATTCAAAAAGACAAAAGCATTTAACATATCTGTCATATGCCCCCTCGAGTATAAAAATAAAAGGAAACTAACGAACTAACATTTAGTAGTTTTCAATTCTGAGCTCTAAAATAGGGATCGAATCATGGATACAACTGCGCTTATTTTTTTAGTCGCCCACACGATTATTTGAAGAATAAAAAGTTATCTAGTCGTTTGTCATTCTGTTCTAATGTGAGCTGCAATCATTGGGCATGTAATATCTCTGAGGGTACTTGTGCAGGGTGTGGTATTCGAATATGCTCATTTTGCTTAAAAGAGCCTGATCATTGCAGGTGTGAAAACAAGCATATATGCTGTAAAGGTTAGATCACTACGCGATAATCAGATCATGTTGTCCTGCAACCATGATGTAAGGCCTCGAGAATATTTTAAATCATAAATACCAAGTCCAATATTATGGTGGGAAAGTTGTATCGTATTTGGTATCGAGGAGCAGAAACTAGGAAAAAGCTTGAGGCTAGTACACCTCTCTTGACAGCATAGTTTTGTTAGTGCAACTCAGTCATGGTGCAGTGTTTATGTATTCATAAGTGGTGGTTCTCGACCCGTGGCTTTGACGAATATTTCCTATTTGGATATTTGTGAGATAACTCTCACCTTTGTTATTGTTTTTTAAAGTCGCACGTGAAATTTTTGGCAAATGCGTTTTCCCTTTGGAAAGTTTCCATATTTCAGGCTGCATGGGTTGATTGGTGGTAATCGTGCGATCATCCCAACCTATTACTCCATTTATAGTGATTTCAAATGGTGATTCTTCTTGGTTCATTGTTATTATTCTTGAGAGTTTATGACCCTTCATAACTTAAAAGGTGATCATTGCTGCAAATTATCATATTGCAACTGCCTCGCCTTCAGTACTAGACTGCTTCTTCTTTTCTCCTTCATCTCTTCTGATTTCTGCCTAATTATCCAAAGCATTGCGAAAAGGTTTCCAGTCCTCTTTATCCATTCCCAGCGCAATTCTAAAGGAAGGTATTGTTCATCATAGACGACGACCTTCTTACTAACAGAAGATATCTGTTGCTGCGGTCGTTCCGTGATAAGTAAGGTAGACCGCTTACTCGAATATGATGTACAATGTTAATCAATATTATTACACAATAATATTCAAACAGGTATTCTTTGAATAGAAGCCTATGACGACTTCTTGCAGGTCATGTGGGCAATACCTTATACCAGTTTTGTACTGTAATGTTTGCAGGGAGTCAATTTCATGGATATGTGAGAGATGTGAAAGGTTGAAGGATGTCACGCACTGGCACACTATGGTTGCGAAGGATACCAACAAAAGATGAGTGACAGGTGTAAAAAAAGGTAGTAGTCAAGCTCCGTAACAAGTCATAGCAAATACTTAGTATTCACATACGCATGATGTATGCGAAATCGCTAGATCTGCCTTGACCTTTTGCGCGCTGATTCCATGCGCGGATCCTTTTCCGGATATGGTCCTGGCGTTGGCGCCTCGCCCAACTGACCAGATGTGGCATCATTCAGTGCCTGGTCGCGCTTGAAGGGATTCTTTCGCTCTGTGCTCATTATGCTATATCTCTTCCTACTTAATAATATGGCAGCAATTGCTAATATGGCTTTACTAAAAATTCAATAAACGCTGTCTTCTAAAAGAAAATCATGGAGAAAATCACAGATCTTAACAAGCTTTGTGAGCGAGTGTTCATGTTAAACGATGACATAAGATATGCGGGTGTGATTGACAGTAATGGCACCCTGATTGCGGGTGGCATGCGCAAGGGTATTGACTCAATAGTGAGTGAAACGGATGAGGAATTATATCTCACTCAGACTGCATTGCGTAAGTCGATGAGGGAGCGGTTTGATGCATCTATGGGAGGTGCAAGATTCGCTTATGTGGAGCGCGAAAAGATGTCCATACTCACGTTTTACATGGTGGATAAAATATTACTTCTCACGCTTGAACCAAATGTCGACTCACATACAGCGATAGATATCGCAGACGATACTCTTGAGCTATTAAACGGTAAGTCCTCTCTATAACCTAAGCAAAATCTTACCAGCATGCATGCCTGCCTCCATCTTCTTTTGTGCTTCTTTTGCATCTTGGAGCGGAAAAATGGAATCTATGACGGGGCGGATTTTTTTTCTGATCATAAAATTTATCAACTCTTGCAATTGTGCTCGAGTACCTAAGAGAGATCCGACCATAACTATTTGCTTGGTGTAGAATGTCCGAACAGGTACCGTGGCCTCATTCCCTGATGTCATGCCACATACTGCCATTCTACCTCCCTGTCTAAGCACAGCAATACTGGTAGCCCAAGTTTCTGCTCCTACGTGATCAATTACAATGTCAACACCAGCAGGAACAATTTTCTTTACCTCATTTGTAATGTCTTGACTTGTTCTGTCGATGATATGAGTGGCACCTACCTTTTTAGCAAAATCGTGTTTCAAATTGCCAGAGACAGTTGTTATTACTGTTGCACCAAGTGCATTTGCAAGCTGAATAGTTGCCATTCCTATCCCACTTGATGCCCCATAAACAAGGATCTTTTTCTTTCTACTGGCGCCATTTGTTTGCAGCATATTCCACGCTGTAAGGTATGATACTGCCAGTGTGGCCGCCGTCTCATCCTTTAGTTCATCAGGTAACCTGAGGACATTTTTTTTGGGCACTGAGACGCGCTCGGCATAGCCTCCATTATAGTCACTAAAGCCACCAATGATGGCAAATTGGCTGCAGAGGTTTTCGCGCTTGTTGTTATCGTCGTCGATATTGTTCTTTCTTCTTTTTTCTCCTCTTCTTCTTGTTGTTGATGATGATGTGTTATTGTAATTACCTGTACAGTAATCGCACTTGCCGCAGAAAACACCAGGGTAAATCATCACTCTCTCTCCATTGTTAACCGTAGTTCCAACAATATCGCATCCACAGATATGGGGTAGCCTGATCTTTTTACCTGAAGCTGCTCCTATTCCCTGCCTAGTCCAGATGTCAAGATGATTTATACCGCAGTATTTGACATCAATGATAACTTCATCCTTGCCCGCTACGGGATCTAGGAAATCTTCTCGGTACTGCAATACATCCACAGGCCCATGTTCAAAAAACGCAACAGCTTTCATAATATTATCATGTAATCAGGTTGTGCATTGACCTTAGATCTTGCCCAAATTGCTCCAGCTCCGGTGGTACAGGTGTGGCTATTGGATCTTTGAGCGATAGCGGCTTCCCAGTTTCTTTTGAGATCGTCTCTTTCTTTTTGTTCCATACCATAGAATTGAATTCGATTATGGCCTTGGTGTATTTTGTCATTTCAGCATTTTCTTGTAATTCCTCTTTCATCTGTTCTTTTCTGAACATTGCTTGTCTGTGGATGGTGGATTCACTGGAGTACATCTTTGCCCAAAGCTCCTCTACTATAAAGGGTATTACGGGAGCGATCAGCGATAGAATCGTGGAAAAGCACTTGTGTAATGTATAGAGCGCAGACTTTCTGCCGGCGTACTCCTCAACTTTGTTATTATTGCCATAATTATGGTTGTTAATTGTGGCATATGCCCGCCCTTTGACCATTTCGATATAGTGAGCAGCAAAGAGATGCCAAGTAAAGTCTCTGATCGCGTTTGCTGGAACAAAAAAGTTGTACTCCTCATAGCCGCGTCTGCACTCTTTGACAAGTCTGTCAAGCTCTGCCAATATCCACTGGTCTGATGGTTCTAGATGTTGTGGCGCCTGACTTTCATCTATCACTTCAAATGAGGATAGGAACCTACCTATATTCCACAACTTTGAGAGAAATTTTTGTGCGCCTGCAATCCTTTGTTCTGAACAACGAAAATCATAGCCAAGGTTGGCCTCACTTGCCGACCAGAAGCGAAATGTGTCAGCTCCATATTTTTGTATCACAGGGAAAGGATCAATAACATTTCCTTTGCTTTTGCTCATCTTTTCTCCTTTTTCATCAACACCGTAACCCATTATCCATGCTTCGTGCCAAGGTATCTTGTCTGTAAGCTGTACACATCGCAGCATCGTGTAGTGAAGCCAGGTGCGGATGATGTCCTTTGCCTGTGGGCGAATCGCAGTCGGGTAAGCATAATCAAATATCGTGTTGTTGCCCTTACCAAACTTTGTTACATAAAGCGGGCTTATGCTCGAATCCATCCATGTATCAAATGTTCTATCCTCGCCTGTGAATCCCGAATCGCAGCTACCACACCTTTCACATTTTTCAAATGGAGGTTTGTCCTTCCAAGGTCGATAATATTTGCCATCAGATGCAGGCAGGTTTGGAGCCTTGCAGGCATTGCAATACCAAATCGGTATTTCAGTTCCGTAGAATCGGCGTCTTGACACTGGCCAGTCGATGTTGATTGAGTCGAGCCATTTGAGTAAAATCTGGCGGTGTATCTCAGGATGGAATTTCAACTTAAAAGCAAGCTCCTTTAACTGTGGTACAAATTCCATCTGCTTAACATAATAGTCATGCAGTGAAATAATCTCTATTGGAGTCTTACTACGTTCACAAAGGGGAGTCCTATGAGTGATGCTTTCTTCCTTTACCATCAAGCCGGCATTCTTCAAGTCTTCTACAATCTTGGTCCTTGCTTGATTTACGCGAAGGCCAGAGTATTTTTGCCCTGCCACTTCTGTCGTAAATCCATTCTCATTTAATGCAACTATTTCCTTAAGGCCCAACTCACGAAAGAGCTGAACGTCATTTTGGTCTCCATAACTGCACACCATCACAGCACCAGAACCAAATTCTGGCTTGGCTGAATGGTGTGGTATTATTGAAACTTCTCTATCAAACAAGGGCAAAATGGCACGCGAGCCCAGCAGGTGCTTGTAGCGATCATCTTCTGGGTTGACTATTACTGCTTGGCATGCAAAAAGCAGTTCTGGTCTTGTTGAGGCAACAATAATAGCTGTGCCATCGTTATTATTATTCTTCTCCGCCTCATCCTCCTCCGTCTCCCTTACCTTGAACCTCATATAGACAAGTTTTGTAGGGATCTCATCATAAACAATCTCGGCGTCAGCTATTGTTGTCCCGCAGTCGGGGCAATAATTGTTGGGTCTGTTAGCAAGGTATACAAGTCCACGTTTCCACAGTTCGATGAATGTTGCCTGAGTTAGTGCACGATAGTCATCAGAGTCTGTTCTATAGTATTCCTTGAAATTTCCTGACAATCCCATCCTTTTCATTATCTGAATCATTTCTGCTTCCAAATCATCAAGGGCAACTTTGCAGAGATCTAGGAACTTTTGCCTATCCATTTGGCGCATGCGAACCTTGTACTTTTTTTCAGTATAAATCTCAACAGGCAGGCCATTTCTGTCGATCCCAATTGGAAATAGTACATTTTTGCCATTCATTCTGGCAACTCTTGCTATCATATCAATTTGAGCATAGTGTGCAGCGGCACCAATATGCCAAGGGCGCCCTGAAGGATATGGCGGGGGAGTATCAATGACAAATGCAGGCTTGCTCGCATCATCTAATACAAAATGGTAAATGTCATCCTCCTCCCATTTTTTGAGGACTGCTTTTTCTATGATTTCAGGGTTCCAAGAGGTTGACTGGATTTTTGGCTCCATTGCTCTCCGCTCTGACTCTGTCCTCTGTGTTGCGCTATTATTAATTATTATTATTCTTAGTATTAGTTAAAGAGTTCTTATGCTAAATATCTATCTCTTTTCTCCCAGTGTTTGTAAATGTCAGTTTTTCGAAGATAATATTAAAAGTAACTCCTACGCATGGTCTTCTGCATAATAATGAAATTCGCAGACTGGTTCCCCTACTATCAGGGAATCCGTGCAGATTTTGGATACAGTACTGAAAAGGATCAGGAAGCTGCAAAAATTCTTTCTGAAATGATAAGGAAGAAGGCACTTGACCCAAAGGTTCTCCAGCGCAAGATCAAGGGGAAGAATGTCATTGTAGTTGGAGCTGGTCCAAGTCTAGAGGATGTGAGAGTGCTAAAATATATCAAGAAAAATAAGAAATTTGTCAAGATAGCAGCAGATAATGCCGTACAGTTTTTGATTGAAAATAAGATCAAGCCGGATATTGTAGTTACAGACCTTGATGGCAACTCCAAATTTCTTCAAAAGGCAGAAAAGAATGGTGCCATAATCGTAGTTCATGCCCATGGTGACAACACTGACATAATCAAAAAACTTGTTCCAAAATTTAGAAAGCTGATTGGATCCACGCAGGTTGCCCCCGTTGAAAATGTCCACAACTTTGGAGGGTTTACAGATGGTGACAGAAGTGTATTTTTGGCAGAAGAGTTTGGAGCTAAGAAGATAGTACTTGTAGGCATGGACTTTGGCAACAACATAGGCAGGTATTCAAAGGAAAAGGTCAAGGATCCTGAGCTCAAGAAACAAAAGATGCAGGCGGGCAAGCGCCTGCTTGAAATGCTAGCAAGACAATCTCGCTCTCAGCTTGTTGACACGGCGCATAAACCCATCAAAGGATTTTCACCACTTGCCATATAACAATACTCTCTAATAACAATAAAACACCAATCACCTCATGAATTTTGGGCGCAGACAGGTGAAGAGTATCGTCGGCATGGCCTTTGCCGTGCTAGGCGGAGTGGCGTGGTTCTACCAGTTATACATTCCTGCAGTCATGCTATGGGGTACAGCAATGGTGATTGTGTTTACTTTAAACAAGCGTAGAAAAGAGGGACAGCGGCGATAAAACTATTATAGCTTTTATGCAGTAGGATGGCTTACCAATGTCGTCAGGTTATTCGGAGGAAGACATTAGACGCGCTGCAGAGATTCGTGAGTGGCTTATCAAGGAAATATCCGATAAGCAAGAAGAAGTTGAGCGATTACGCACGACGCTTTCAATCATAGACAACCTGCTCAAGCAGGGTAGCTTTAGAGCTGCTGCAAACCTGGGATTTGCTTCGACAGCGACGCCTACCCAAGCTGGATCCGCTACAACAGTGGCAACAACAGCTCAAGTACAACAGCAGACTCACTCGACAGCAGCAGCGCAACCACCTGCAGAAAAGAGGCAACAGCAGGCAGGTGCCGTCACACCCACCTTGAGGGCAACGGCGGATAGTGGTCTTAGTAGTAGTGGTGGTGGCGATGATAGCCGCAATATCAAGCCACTCAAGCGCGCCAAGGACGACTTTTTGCTCGCAAATGCGGAAATATCACCAGATACCGTTATCATTGTTCCCGTGTCCGGTATCAACCTCAATGTCAATACTCCTCCATTCAAGTCATTCTTTTTGAACAGGATTTTAGAGGGTATGAAGAGCAAAGACGCAGAGAAGGTGAGTCAAGGAGCACTAAGAGAATCAGACGCACTCAATTACAAGGTTGAAGAAGAAGAAGACGGCGACAGTGGTGGTAGCGGCGGCATAATCAAGCGGATTGTGATAAACAAGTACCGCGAGAAGGATCGACTGCAAGAGATATTCAATACCTCTGCATGGGTGTTTACACGTATGCTGGAAAAGAGCGGCAAATAGATAGAGCGAGAAGGATATGTATGTAGAGTGATTTACAGAGATATAGAGATGCAGAGAAGATATGGATAAACTAGTAGTTCTAGACTTTGGCTCCCAATATAGCCATCTAATTTGTCGGCGTATTCGCGAGGCAAAAGTCTACTGCGAATTATTACCGTACAATACACCTGCCAAAGTGATCAAAGAGATTGATCCAAAGGGGATAATATTTTCTGGCGGCCCTGCAAGTGTTTATGCTCAGAATGCTCCAAAGCCAGATGAAGAAATTTTCAAGATGGGCAAACCCTTGCTTGGCATCTGTTATGGCCATCAAGTGCTAGTCGATACCTTTGGCGGCAAGGTCAAGCGCAGTAACAGCAGAGAGTACGGTAGGTCTGTGCTTATAATCGAAGGAGAAGGAGAAGAAAACATTTCCGATCTATTCAAGGGTCTAGGTCAGGGAATCATGAACTGCTGGATGAGTCATGCAGATGCTGCAGAAAAATTGCCGGAGGGCTTTAAGGTGTTGGCCCGTACTGAGAATTCGTTCTC
>DATAAU010000026.1:0-11404 GCA_036259955.1 Nitrososphaera sp.
TCTGGCGATAGGCTTTCTCATGAACGGGAGAGGAATGGTTGAGCTCGTGATTGCCTCTATAGGCTTTGGTCTTGGGGTTATAGATATGACTTTGTTCTCAATCGCAGTTGCAATAGGACTTGTTACCACTATATTAGCACCGCTGACTTCACGCCCCTTGGTTAGCACCGCCAAGTCGAAAGGTAGTGATGCCGTCTTGATCAAGGATCCCTCAGGCAAGGATTGGCAATCAGAAATGGCCTAAGTGCCTTTTCCTATCCTTTGCCAAACATATGTATCTCGATTGCCTATTTTATGCAATTAGCATCCCCTTGAGACCAAGTTTTGATTCTGTACTAATAGGGCGAATAATCTTTGCGTAGCTCGCCTGGAACTAGAGACTAAACTAGTTTGCGTCTGCTTAAGCCTAAAGCGCCCGACATACTTCTAGACATGAAAAAAAATATGCAGGCTACCTTAGACATTGTCGCATTTCCTATCGCTTAGATCCTGTATTTGATATCCTCGATGTCTTAGTAACCTTACAGATTAATGCTGGCTCCTAGTTTAATCATACATACGCACAACAACCACAAAGAAATAAGATCGTAGTTAGAGACACAATAAGCCATCGGAAAAAGCCTGAACTTAGCATCGCATGTCGCAGTCTGATATTTGTAGGTAATTTTATAAAACCTATGAACGATAACATTCGTTATTGCGTAACAGTAAACGCCGGCATTTGAGAAATCAAAGAAGAGTCGGTGAGACTATAACTATCGCAAGCGGTATTGGCCTAGCTGTGCTGGGCTCATTTCTTGGCGTCCAGTTTGTGTCTTACGGTGGCCTTTGTATAGCTGGTCTTGGGATCATTTCCGTAATTTGGAGATAATACCCAAAGGGGCGACAATAATAAATTCGATATTTGCCGCTCTGTTTAGAAGTTGCGCTGTTATACTAAATATATAACAACCTAATTTTAGTCGCTCACAATAAGCGAGCGCTCAAGTAAAACAAAGTTATGGTTTCCTTTATTCGATAACGTGCAATGCTTTTCCGCATGCAAACTTTTGTTAATTAAGGCAAGTTAAAGGACCGTCCAAAGCAGCATCTCCACGAAGGGGCGTTTGCGAATAACATCTTGTATAAAAAGAAGAAAAGTTATTCATGGCCGTAGCTATGCAATAGGGTTATACATCATATTGATACACGCTTGTTGTACTCAATCCCCGTATTAAAATCCTCTTTGACTATGAGGTTCTTTACTGTTCTGAGCGAAATAATGGAGATTGTGCGCAGCGCACAAAGGTCTCAGCGAGACATTCAGGCTTATGGAGGAGATTGAATAGTATCAGATGACAGTTAGTCGTTGTATGTTAAATAATACTTTCGACCGGTAAGCTCGGCCAATATCTCACTTGCCTGACCCAGGATAGCATTGACCTCTTCTGTCTTATCTTTTGCCTGCCGCATCTGTTGTTCCAATTCTTGCTTACCTCGTGCTAATTCTTCAGTGATTTGTATAATCCGGTCTTCAATGCTTTTAACCTTGTACACTACTTCTACATTCACCCCTCGAAATGAATCAATTTCTGTTTTGATTGTCTGCGCGTTGTGCTGAAGATCCGGCAAAGACTCCAGTATAATATCAGTGTATTGCAGTACCTTGTCAGAATCTTTTAGTTGAATTTGGCCGCTAACTATCGATTTGCGAATTTCTAGTAGGAGGAAAGAGTATGGTGAAACGTCATCTTCGTAAAGCACTTTCCATGGCTCCTCTGACAATGTCTTGAGACGCCGTTCTGTCTCCCTAGTAATGCCGTAGGAGTACTTTGTGAATGCTCTCGATAAATGGGAAAAGAGATCCTTAATTTTGGCATGAAACTCTTCTTGCCTCTTTTCGACCTCCGACTTGTTCTGCAAGCTAATAGACGCCTGTTCATATTCTTGGGAACTATTCAAGGCGGCTAGCTCGGTCTCTAGTTTTTTTAGCTCTCTTTCATTATCTCGAATTTCATTCTCAATTTTCTTTGCAGACGACTCAGCTAATTTGATATCTGATATTTTTTGGAGAGCAATATTCAATACATTTTCGCATTTATTTATTGGCTCACGGCTCCGATCAAAATCCGCAATGACCTCTCTCGTTTCGTTTAGCAACTTGGTTAGTTGCTCAAATTCTTCCCTCATCTTACCAGAATGTTTTTTCATAAACGCATTGAGGACTTTACTATGAGATCCACTTACTTCTCCAAATCGCTTCATCATGTTCTCAAACCTCTCTTTGAATTTTTTGGCGTCATTTGCAGTATAAGGAAATGGGAGTTCTGAAGATGCTTCACGCTTGAGTGAGGATACAACAGTCCTCCTTGAATGCTCAACAACAGACTTTAGCCTTAGCTCTAAGCCCTCAAGTTTGATGTTTTCCCTATCCATCTCTTTCGCCAGTGCATCGATTATCTTCAGCGACTGTACTGCAGACTCTTTAATCTGGATGAGAGAGGATGAAAGTTTCTTAACCTTTGCAGATTCAAGGCTCTCCAATAAATCCTGTGCCTGACTTATCGAAAGTCTATCCGTAGTCGGCATCGGTATCGATTGCTCAGTCGGTGGAATATCGCCAGGCTTCTTCTTAAAAAGCCCAAATGGAGGCACTGTAATCAGTATGTCTCACAGACAGCATCAAAAAGGTTACGATTGTGTAATGCTTAATGGAAATATTTGCTATATATTAGAGCATGACAAGAGGTGAAGGGGCATCATATAACCCAGCCCGAGGAAGCGACAAGAAAGCGGTGCGGAGGATCCGTGTGTGGTTTCTGAGAAATGAGTCTAAGCTACTCGCGACAAATGCTGCATGCATTGTTCTTTTGTTCGTCCTCCATTTTCTTCCTCTTGCGTTTCAATTTCTAATTTCAGAAAACTTACTAGCCACCCAAATAGTTACGATAATTCTTGTTGCTACTATAACTTTATCCGTTGTATCCAGAGGAGTTGTTCCGATAGTAATATGCATCTTTGGGGCGATCCTTATACACAATTCTATGATTCTACCACATTATACAGAGCCGCAACCTGGCGAGGCTTCGTTTGGAGACGTGAAAATCACGTGGACATTATATACTCCAACCGCTGTAAGTGTCGGTGCTGACATGAACTTTTATCTAGGAATTTCTATGGCTATCCTCAGTATAATTATTGGCTATCGGCCTTCTCTTCTTTTTACCAGAAATCGACCAGACCCAGTTGATACTGATTGGCTGAATTATCCTCTTTGGCATGACGGGGCCCTGTTAGCCGACGGCAGCACAGAATACTCAGTACCAGTAAAAAGGCTTGTGACAGATCAAGAAAGATACATTCTTTGGCGCTACGAGTACATTTTGGCAAATATCTATGGATCTCCACATCTTGTTAAGCCTGAAGGCTATGTTCCAAAATATTCAACCAGCATTTATAGGGATAAGGAGAGCGGGAGAATAATAGGCAAAGCTCGCTATAACGGCCTTTTCGCTTAATTGCGCGGGATATTCACAAGGTATATAGATTGTTGCTGAAATTGCAAACCGATTCCGAATTAGCTTAGATTTTTTGCTTTTAATAGATCGACGCAAAGCGAGTTTCATTTTCAATATGATCCCTTCAAGGTTGCTTTGAGTCATAAAATTTTTTCAGGTTGGTATTGGTGTCTCGGATTATTTTGAGATGCTAACTTTGCCTTAATTGACAGTTGTTGTTTGAATCAGACAAACAGTTAGCACAAAAAGGTATCAACATAATTACCCTTTCCTAGGATTGCGCAACCCAATGAAACATCTCAAACAAAGCGAATTGTTTGAATCAAAAGGAAACTAACATTTTGAGATTGAGTGCAAGTACTCTTCGATGTTTTAGCGACACAGTCATATCTGTGGGCAACGAATAACAAGTTTCATTGATTGAAGTTTACTTTGATGGCCTCTGTCAACCGATAAACCCAGGAGGTATCTCATGTTACGCCTTTATAGTCAAAAGCGATGAGAGGATCATTCATAGTGACTATGGCGTTGCTGGAAAGCCTTTTTCGGAGGACTCTACCAACAATGTTGCAGAATATACAGCACTTGCTAAAGCATTACAATGGCTACTTGCAAACAATTTTAGCTCCAACAAGGTTGAGATCAGGAGCGATTCTCAGCTAGTCGTAAACCAACTAACGGGTGATTATAAGGTCAAGGCAAGAAGAATTTTGCCCCTTTACAAACAGGTTCTTTTTCTAAAGGCCAAATTTCAAAATATTCAAATTAAATGGATACCGAGAGAAGAGAATAGAGAAGCAGACAGGTTGACTAACAAGGCATACAACATGGCGTTACTAGAAAATCCAGAGTATCTTGATAGAGTGAAATGATAATGAAAATATTACGTTCAGGCATATAACAAAGACAAGTATTGACAGGGTGTGAAACAACATGCACTCCTCAAACTATAATGTGGCGATTCTGCTCTTTCAGTAGTGACATTAAGTCCATTACAGGCTTTGTTTCATCCATAAAAATATATGAAAAACAAGAACACATGAAAAACAAAACTTAGAAACTTTAAACAGAATCCTCTGTAGTAACCAATCTGCTCCTTGCTCTGGTTATGACTGGTAATATTCTGTCTACTATGATGGAGTCGAAGTTCTTTTCTTCTACATCTAAAGTGATTAATAAATAATAGTTTTCGTTTATCGGAACTGTAGCGCGGTGAAGTAGTTCATACCGCCCAAATGAATATATCATCTTACCTATCTTCGGTTCAAACTTGCCTCTTGTTTTTTGCCTAGCTATCGCCGTTGCAGCATATTCTTCATTCTCTTCGTCCGAGAGCAAAAGTTTTACCCCTTTTGCGGACTTCTGAGTCAATATTACACCATTCTTATTTACTACTCCTGTCCAACGAATGGAGCTGTGTTTTGCAAGAACATCATCACATACGGAATTTAGGAGCTCATAATCTATATTCAAATCTGCCCACACCGAGTATGGTTACCTTGATTAATAAAACAGCTGGTTATAGCTATATATTATCAGACTCAATTCAATCAATGTATACAGATGTCTGAGTACGAATCTGGAACTTTCCGATGCATGGATTGCGCGAAGGAATTTTTGACAAAAGATGAAGCGGACAGGCATTATATCGAGTACCATTCAGGCGTAACGATTGGAGAATGATATCTTTAGCATTGGCTCGCCTTCTATTACAACTCTAGGCGATAATGGTCTTGTGGTTCTGACTGCGAATGTCAATAACATAGGAAACATAGTAGGAATAGAGGATTCTATGGGGTCAGGAACGGATACATGAAATAAAAAAATATGTGTGACTTATGCATTAAATGATGCGGCCACAATCCAGAATCTTTTAGGAGGCTCTGTGCTCGCATAAAAGTTGTACAGTTTGAGGATACTTCCTCAAAATTTGGAGCTATTCGTAAGAATTTAACCACTTGGTTGAGGTAGAGGATGGGGAGTTTTAAGGAAATGGCCCATTACCCCTGTTCGTTTAATAGACGTTAATGTGTATAGTAACTTAGATAGATGCAGTGTGGTTATTGTGGCACAAGAGACTCGATGCCCTTCCAATGCCGCTACTGCAAAGACACATTCTGTACTATTCATCGGTTACCTCCTAGCCATAACTGCTTGTTTTTGCAGGATTATCTTGAGCAACCTGCAAGGGACCGCGAGTTTCTTGAACGCATAGAGAGGAGAGCCTCTTACCCACGAGGACGGATAAAGTCCTCTCTGTACGATATGATTTACCTACGCTTCTCGAAGCTCGAAATTCTTCACTTACTCATAGCTACAGCTCTAGTAGCAGCTGTAGGGTTGTCATTGTATAGGTTCCAGCTTAGATGGGATTTCCTTGCTATCTTTATTAGCGCATTCGTTATTCATGAACTGGGACACAAATTTCTGGCACAATTCTATAGGGCCTGGGCAGAATTCCGGGTATTGTTCTACGGGGTGGTGGTCACAGCTATTTCGGCTCTTCCATTCTTTCCGTTTAAGTTCATAGCCCCAGGGGCAGTAATGATAAGTGGCAATCTCACAGTGGGCCGCTACGGTAGAGTTTCATTAATTGGGCCTCTCACTAACTTAGCAATGGGCACAGGTTTCCTATGCGCGTACTTATTGACAACTATAACAGACTCTCCTAACACAATTCTTTTGGTAGGTGTGAGATTCAACGGCTTTATTGGCTTCTTTAACATGATACCTTTTATGGGCCTTGACGGCCAGAAGATCTTTGGTTGGAATAAGATTGTGTGGGTGCTGACAATGGCTGGGGCAATTGGGCTCTTTATTGTAGGAGACTTGCTTTCAGGAGGAGGGACAACAGGCTTTCTCAGGAGATTCTTTTAATAACGATAATAGGTTGGTGGATATCAGGATAAATCAATAACTCCGCTTTACCTCCATAGTCCGCTTCCTGTTTCTTAGTTATCCTGTCGTCCCTAACTAGGGCCGCTGCAAGAAATTGCCGACATCAAATGCTACCCTACACGTTATATGCCTGACCTAGCGGCATATCGTTTTGTCGCGTGATGAAGCTCATCTTGCGCCCAATTGCACCTCAAAATCTAAAGTAGAACCGTCGCGAATTACAGTGAACTCTACAAAATCACCTATGCTTTTTTGAGCCAGCTGAGCCTCAATGTCTTGAGCGTCTTGAATTTCAATATTGTCAACAGCCATTATTACATCTCCTCCAACCACAACAGGTCGTCCTTCAATCGTCATAACCCTGTCGCCTCCTCTCAAACCAGCTAGCTCTGCGGGACTGCCTGGTTCTATAGAAAATATGAGAAAGCCGAAATTTTCCGACAGACCAAGAGTTTGAGCAACAGCAGGTGTGACATTGCTGCCTTCTATCCCAAGCCATGGTTCTGTTGTGTCAGTAGCATTAACATAATAAAATGATGCTCCAACTACTGAGAGAAGGATAGCGAATGAGACGATCGTACTGACAGGGTTATGCAATTCAAAATTTTATATGTAGCATTGAGCAATAATCTTTTCGAATAAAAGCAAAAAAGTCTGAAATAACAGTCTCATGATACAGATGGATTTCCGATAAAATAGCAGAACGTCTAACAGAATTGTCACCTACACTATTAGCTAATCGCGCTTGGACAGGCTCGCTCGTTATATACAGCAGAGTAGTCAACCAAGAGGATCCAGCGGTGTCTATCGGACCGATCATCCTTATCTTTGGTCCCTAAGTGAGAGTTCCAATCTTATGCAATCACAAAATACTTAGTTATGCGGATATGTGCATGCGTTACTCTTAGTATAGTCGCAAAGTAACTTTTTCCGATCGACAGCTCGTTGTATCTGCCATTATAACCCGGAACGCGTCCTACAACAATCTTCAAAGGGATTTTCTATTGAAGTTCAAAAGTAATATCTCCTATATACACGCTATAAATAATCACTCATATTTATGACGTCATTTCAGTACGCATGAACCCGCATCGGTAATATGTTAGCATCAATTCTCTTTGCGGGAATTCTTGTTGTCAGTCCCCTCTCTGCTGTAGCACAGGAAGAGAGTATTCTCATACTACAACGATGACAGAAGCAATAACAATATAACAACCTCCTCAATGTAAGTATTCAGCAGAGCAGCATGGAGAGTACAACAAAATGATAATGATTGTATGAGAATCGTGATTAAATTAGATATCATAATACAACAAGAATTGGCGTTCTTTGGAACCTGTTGCAAACGCTATCTCTTCGAGTTTAAGTTCAATATAGGTCTCTATTAACTCGCTATGAAAGAATGGTTTGAGGTATCCATTGTCATTTTTTAGCGCATCAATTGAGTCTTGTAATGTACGGGGAAGTGTTTTTATCCCCAAGGCTTTTCGGGAGGACTCTGACATTTGATAAATATTTTCATTAACGGGATCACCAGGCTCTGTCTTTCGTTTGATGCCATCAAGCCCTGCAGCAACTGTTGCAGAAAAAGCAAGATAAGGATTGGAGGAGGGATCAGGTGCTCTGAATTCTATCCTTTTTGACTTAGGGGTGTTCTTCTCATTTACGGGTACTCTCAAAACAGCAGACCTATTTCCTCTAGACCAGGCAGTATAGACAGGTGCTTCGAAACCTGGAACCAGACGGTGATATGAGTTTACAGTCGGGGCCACAAAAGCTGCAAGGGAGGCGGCATGCTTTAGCAATCCTCCAATAAAATACCGTCCAGTCTGACTCAGCTCTGCGTAGTAGTCGTCTGGATCATAAAATATGTTATTTCCTCCAGACCAAAGGCTCATGCTTACATGCATCCCTGAACCATTATCATTTTCGGTGCTTCTTGGATCATTCTCATCAAAGATTGGTTTGGGCATGAGATTTGCCACCTTGCCATGTCTTTTAGCAATGGTTCGGACAACATCTTTGTATAACTGCACACTATCAGCCGCCGTTGTGATAGTGTTGTGCAAAAAGTTTATTTCCATCTGACCGCTGCTCGCAACTTCATGGTTAAGTTGGGTGACATTAAGGAAGTAGTACTTCTTCATGACCTGAGCAACTTCAAATCTTAACTCCATTAACGAGTCTTGAAACGGAGGTGCATCATAACCATGCTTCATGCGGATACGATATTTTCCAGACCTTTCGGATGATTTGATTTCTGGTCTTCCATCCTTGTCAAATACGATATCCTCAAAAACAAAACACTCAACCTCTGGGCCGGTTTGACAAGACAGTCCTTGTGCCTTTAGAGCCCGCTCCAATATCTGAGGAACATAACGCGGATCCTTACATAACCTGCCGTTGCCGAAGCCCTCATAAACATCTGCGATTACGGTCGCAACTCTATAATTGGTCAAGGGCAGCAGGCGTAGCGTCGACCTGTCAGGAACAAGTAAAAGATCTGATTCGTTTATCTTTGAAAACCCTGCAACAGAGGAGCCATCCAATGCTATGCCTTTTTTCAAGTCCTCAGAGGGATTTCCCACCTCACTGACTACATACTTTGCCAAAAATTTTCCAAGCAGATCGGTGTATCTCAGCTGCACAAATTCTATGTCTTTAAATTCGGAAGCCTTCTCGCCTTTTTTAGCTGAGCTCCTCCGTGTCATGTATCATATTTATATTTGTTCAATGTATAATATAAATCAGATATTGTTACATTTTCTAGTTCCAAAATTATTAATAATGGACATTTAGAAATGAAATTTTCTGTTTATAGTACACGAAAAAACCGCGTTTCCATCAGAATTACGATGGCTTCACCGGCGTATCTATTCAGCTACTCAACCCATATAGACTATGAAAATGACTAAAATTAGATCCTTTCAAATTCATCCTAACTATTTGATATGTGTTTTAAGCCTTGAGATAAGGGTTTATAGGTATCTGGTTTGTATAACAAACTACCTTAATGCAAGGACCGCTTATGTGCTCCGTATGTAGGAGCGAGGTCGTGGTAACCGATCATGAATGTGGCGAAGTTATTTGCAGCCGCTGCGGTGTGGTAGTTGATAGACTAGAATCTCCAGCAACACAGGAATGGCGATCCTTCAGCGTCGATGACTTCTATCGCAGGAGCAGGACAGGAGGAGCAACTTCACTTGCCCGATATAACAAAGGACTACTCACAACAATAGGAAACAGCAGAGACACAAAGGAAAAAGGTCTCAACTTTGATCGAATAAGGGTCTGGGACTTTAGAATACAAACAGCAAATGACAGGAGCTTGAAGCAGGCATTGCCGGCGCTTGAGCACTTGAAGGAGAGCTTGGCGTTACCCGACACAATAGTAGAAAAATCGGCTTATTTCTATAGGAAGGCAGCAAGAATTAATCTAATAAAGGGCAGGACAGTATCCTCTATCCTCGGTGCTTCAGTATATCTTGCGTGCAGAGAATTAGAGACACCAAGGACACTAAACGAAGTATCTTCAGCCATTAATGTGCCACGGAAAAAAATATCTCGTGACTACAGACTCCTTGTGCACACATTTGATCCCAAAATTCCGGCAGTAGACCACGTAAGATGCATAACACGTATTGCGAATAAGGTAGGACTCAGCGAAAAAACCAAAAGGGTAGCAGTTAATATTATGCGCCAGGTTATTGCCATGCAAGTATCTGCGGGTAAAGGTCCCATGGGAATAGCAGCTACAGTACTCTATATTGCTTGTCTCCAGGCAGGTGAAATGAAAACACAGAAGGAGCTATCCGTTGCAGCCGGTGTGACAGAAGTGACTATCAGGAATCGCTATAGTGAGCTGAAAAAATATCTACAAGAATTTGCAAAATCTTCGTCTGTAGCGATAGCAATATTCATGTTTGTCTTCCAGTCGCCCATCCTGTTTAGCTCCACAAGATATTCAGCCACACTTTTGCTTTCATGACTTTTTACATCATTCAAAACAATAAGAATGCTTTCCATAGACTGAAGAGCGATTGTTTTCAATAAGCAGCAGATCTAGCGTTGAAGCCCAATCATTCTGTAACCCTCGATCGAGATAGATTCAGATCCAAAAAGAATGAGAAATCTAGGGCCGCAAATGTTTCACCTATCTAGCAAGCAACACTACTGCAAGTATTCGTCCTTACCCTTATCTCAAGGTTGAAGCTAGAGAGGATCTCCTTACATCTTGTCCTTATGGTGATTTCTGTAACTTGTGAAAAATTAGCTATATCTGTAAGATACATGTGATAGCCGCAAAGACACGCAGATATATACAGGTATGCCGAGGCAATTCCAACAGGATCTTTACCAGACAGCAGTATATTATCCTCAGTCTGACGAGCGATTTCCAACGCTAGTTTTTGTATTCTCCAGTCTATTTTTGCTTTGTTTGAGATCTTTGAGATGTACTTTTCTAGGGGGATGACATGATCGAATGTAGTCTGTGGAGTTTTGATAATGTCAGTTTCTATGGCATTTGTCATGCACATTGTCATTCTCTTGTAACAGCGAAATGCTATACGAAGAGACGATCTTTTATTACTGCAAAAATCCGTCGATTCAACGATCTCTTCCAACCCCCTGGCAATGCGGGATTGCTTGCATGCAAGGTAAACTGCTGCGATAGCATTTCCGTACACCGACATGCCTTTAGTATTATTTTTCGACGTATACATCCTGTATATTTTGGCCGCAGTTTCTGAAAGGGATCTCGGGAGAAGCAATTTTGAGCATATTTTGTCTATAACCGACAAGACCCTAGCAATCCTCCTTTCCTCTGAAGACGCTTTCAGTCTAGCATGCAGTTTACGTACACAGGCGATACGTTCTGCATTCGCTAAGTTGATAGGCTTTCCGTTATAGTCTTTATCAGATACACTAATTTCTGTCTGCAATCCATAGTTCATTAGTAAAGAGCTTGTATGCCCGCTGCCACGGATGTTTTTCAACCTATCATCTGA